>NZ_JBHXQY010000026.1:0-66702 GCF_042716955.1 Nocardiopsis sp. NPDC058631
GCGTCCTGCGCGGTGGCCCGACCCGAACGAGGACCGGCCCCCGCCGCCGAACAGCCCGCCCCCGGTCGAGCCGCGGCTGCGGCCGAACCCGGCCCCGGCGCCGCCGGAGCGGGAGCGGCCCGCACCGGACAGACCGGAACCGCCCCAGCCGCCCCGCGTCCCGCCCCGGGCCCCGGAACCGGCACCCAGCAGGCCGCCGGAGCGGCCCCCCGCACCGCGCGAAGCACGGCCCAGGGCGCCCGCCGCGGCCGGGGAGGACCCCAGGCGGCCCAGAGGGCCGGACCCGGCACCGCCCAGACGCCCCCGGCCCCGCCCCCCAAGACCAGCGCCGCCTCCTCCCCGGCCGCGGCCGCTGATTCCTCGACCGCCACCGGACCCGCCGGCCCCGAGGCTTCGGCCGGGGCCGCCACCCAGCAGCGACCGGAACCGGCCCGCCCGGCCGCCCGCACGCCCGGCACCGGCCGGGCCCCCGCGGCGTTCGGCCCTGCGGCGGGCGCCGCGCGCCATGTAGGCGACCGCGCCCACCGTGGCCACCGCGCCCACGGCCAGCAGCCCGGCCGGACCGGCGGCCCCGTAGGCGAGCCCGGACGCCGTGGCCAGGTTCGAGGCGCCCAGCTCCAGGAGCGGGGGCAGCGGGGGCGGACCCTCGCCCTCCTGCGCACCCTGGTCCTGGACACCGTCCTCGCCCAGGGGCTGCGGCTCGGGGTCGGGGGGATCGGCGGCCGCGAGCTCCTGGTCGTCCAGGTCGGGGAGCGGCTCCGCGGCGGGGATCTCAACATCATCGGTGTCGGTTGTGGTCACGTTCCCTCCTCTCAGAAAAGGCTGTTCAGGGTCGGGGTGAGCGCCGTGGCGAAGCGACCGATCGCGTCGGCGCCGCCGGTGACCAGGCCGACCGCGCCGGTGATCAGCCCGGCGACCGACTCCGGTGCCCGGAAGAACCACATGACCAGGGCGCCGATGACGAAGACGGGGATGAGCTGGGACAGGCAACCGCGGATCATGCGCACTCCTTGGTGAGGTCGGTGCGAGTGGGGGTGGTGGCCATCAGGTCCTCGAACCCGGGCAGGGGCAGCTGGTCGGCGCACAGCCCGCACCAGTCGTGCCAGGCCACCCGGTGCTTCCTGGGTTCGCGGCACGCCTTGTGCGGAGGCGGCGCCACCAGGAGCTGGTGCTCCTCTGTGGCGGCCACCGCGTCGGCGTACCGGTAGTGCGCGGCCTCGGCGGTGGCGTGGCACGCGCACTGCACGCGCCAGATGAGCGCCTCCCCCTCGGGGGTGTCCTCGCGGCGGCCGTAGCCGACCTCGGGGCGGTGGCGGATGTAGGGCACGGTGTTCTCCTTCCTTCGGTGTGGGTGGGTGCGGGGCCGCTCGCGCGTCAGCTCACCGCCCCGGAAAGGGGTGGTGTCACCTCGCGCGCCACGGCCCCCGGAGTGGTGCGCACACCCGCCCCGGCCGGGGTCGGGGAAGGTGTGCGCACCCGCCGGGGCGGATGGTGGTGCTCCTGTGGCACCCGCAGGTCAGTACGGGTGCCACAGGGCGGGGCGGGTCAGGCCTGCTGGCGGAACGCGGCCATCAGCTCCGCGTAGGCGGCGTCCTCAGCGAGCGCCTCCTTGTAGCGGGTGATCGAGCGGGCGCTCGTGTTCATCCGGCGGGCGGCGTCACGGATCCCGGGCTCCTGCCCCCGGCCGATCTGCCACTGGGCGTAGTCGATGAGCTGGCGGCGTCCCTGCTCCGGGGTGGCCGGGCGGGGCCAGGTCCGCCCCTCCAGCACCTCCTCCTCTTCCTCCTGTGCGGGGTGCGCCACGGGGTCCGCCACGGGGGCGTGCGGCACCGTGGCGGCGGGTGTGGCGGGCTGTGGCACCTGCTGGTCAGCGCCCGTGGCACCCGTGGCGGGCGCGGGCGGGTTGAGCATGACCGCCAGGGCGTCGGTGCCACGGGTGGCCATCGCGGTGATGCGCTCCTCGGCCAGCACCGCCAGCACCCGGCGGATCCGCTCGACCTCAACGGCCTCGGCGTCGACGGGGTCGGCCTCGACCCGCCCCGGCTCCGGGGCGGGGGCCGGCGCGGCCGCGCCCGCCTCGATGTCGGGGATGAACGCGCCCGACGCGGTGGCCTCCAGCCGCGACCGTTCGTCCGACCACGTCTGGGTGCGCCACTGGGCCGTGTTGGCCTTGATGACCGACCGGATGACCGCCGTGGTCCCCCAGGAGGCCGCGGAGGCGCCCAACGCGATGACCGCGCCCACGATCCCGACCGCGCCCAGCAGCCCGGTCTTACCGGCGACGATGCCCGCCGTGTTGAGGCCGACCGAGACCACCAGCAGGACCCCGATCGCGCCGAGCATGATGGCCAGCACCCGGCGGGCGTCGGACCCCAAGGCTGCGAGGTTGGCCTTGTTGTGGGTGCGCACCAGCCCCTGGAACGTCAGCAGCAGGATCACCGGCACGGTCAACAGCGCTTCGGCCAGGACCCCGACGCCGACCGCAACGGGCAGGTCCCACTCGGTGCGGGCCCAGGCCCCGATGCCCAACGCAGAGGCCGCCGACCCGGCCAGGGACACCGCGATGAGCATCCGGCGGATGCGCGGGTCCGCTTCGTGCAGCGCCAGCGAGGAAGCGGCGGGGTTGTCGGCCTCCTCGTAGGCGTCGATCGCCTCCAGTGTGGCCGCGGCCCGGTCCGCGCGGGTCTCGGCCATGGACAGCGCCCGCTCCCCGCGCTGGGCGCGGGACCGGCGCTGGCGGCGGGCGGCGGCGAGCTTGTCGTCGGCGGTCTCGGCCTGTTCGGCCAGCACCGCCCGTGAGACGGTGTCGGCGGCCGCGATGCGCTGGTCCAGCGTGCGCGGGTTCGCGGCCGGGTCGGCGTGCAGCGTGGTGGTGTCGACGCCGTGCAGGTCGTCGGTGGCCTTGTTGAGCTGGCGCCAGGCCTCGACGGCCTTCGCCGGGTCGTGGCCAGTCGGCGCCCCGGGCTCGGTGGTCTTCTTCCTCTTCATCAGCGGGTGTCCTCCTTCGGGGTCCGGCGCGCGCGGCGCTCGGGGACGGGCAGGGGGTGTTCGGTGTGGATCAGGTCGCGGCCGGTGGCGGCCAGGAGCACCGCGGTCGTGGTGCACAGCAGGGCCGCAGCGGCCAGCATCAGCACGGCGGTCATCGGGTCTTCCCGCAGGTCCAGCACACGTAGGCGCCGCGGAAGACGTCCCAGTCCATGGGCTGGGCGCCGCAGCAGCGGGGGGCGTGGCCGATCCGGGCCAGGCGGCGGATCAGGGCGCTCATGCGGCCGTCCCCCGCTCCGCGACGAGGTCGGCCTCGACGGTGTCGGTGGGCCAGGTGCCGTCGACGTCCACGGGCACCAGCTCCAGCACCGGCGCGGTGGGGGTGTCCAGGACCTCCCACACGGCCAGGAGCAGCAGCCGGGCGGGCAGCTCTCCGAGCCAGCGCTGGTAGCCCTCGACCAGGGCTCCGATCCGGGCCCGCTCCAGCGGGGTGGTGTGGGCTGCGACGCGGTGGGTGGCCGCCTCGACCTGCGCCAGGTCGGCGGAGTCGGTGACGATCTGCCAGGTGCAGGTGGGGCAGTCGCGGGTGGCGATCTGGCGCTGGCGGGTACGCTCGTTCTCGTACATCGGTGCCTCTTCCTGTTCAAGGTCGGTATGCAGGTGTGCGAGAGCCCCGCCGGGCCGTAATCCCGGCGGGGCTCGCTTCGTGTCGTGGGTGGTCAGGTCACCGGCGCGGGGTGCCGGGGTCGATCACGACCCCGTTCTCGATCACGACGCCACCCCCGAAGACGAAGTCGCCGTGCTCGGCGCCGGCCTCGGCCGCGGCGGCGAGCGCCTCCGCGACTCGCTCCGGGTCGCCATTGCCGATGGCGGAGTTCTTGATCCAGCTGGCCACGGGTGCGCTCCTTCGTGTGGGTGGTGCGGACCGGGCGGCCCCTGCGGCCCACCCCCCAGGACGGGAGGGGTGGACCACAGGCACCGGCCGGGCTAGAAGGGCACCCCGGTCCTCTCCTCCAGCACCCGGGCGCGGCGGGACTGGAGCTTGGAGATCTGCTCCTCAAGGAACATCAGCGGGACGTCGTCCTGGGGCAGGGACACCGTGATCTGACCCAGCCGCGGACCCAGGGTGAAGGCGTGCTTGCCCACGACCTGGGCGTGCAGGGTCCCCTCGGCCGCGTCGGGGTGCGCCTCGACCTGCACGGTCGTGGTCGGCGCCAGGTGATGCTGGGCGTAGACCGCGATCTGGGCGGTGAAGTCCAGCTGGTCGCTGGCGTGCACGGTCAGCGGCTCGACGTCGGTCTCCAACCCGAACCTGTCGAAGCTCACGATCCGGGTGAAGCCATCGGGGTTGTGCATGTCAGTCCTCTTCCTTGTGTGCGCGTGTGTGCTGGTCAGGCGGCGATGACATAGGTGGCGAGCAGGTACTGGGCGTGGGCCCGGCCGCGCTCGGCGGCCCGGCACAGCAGGCGGGTCAGGCCCTCGCGGACGTCGTCGGGGGTGGTCCACCGCGCGACGAGGCTGTCGACGCGCTTTGCGGTGGCCTTGGCCTTGTCCCTGGGGGCCGCAATGAGGCCCGCTGCGGCGGCCCAGACGCGGACCTTGTGCTGCTCATCGCGGGTCTCGGCGTCCTGCGCGCCCTGGTCCTCGGGGGTGTCGTTCGGGTGGTGCGGAGCGACCGTGGCGGGGGCGTCGGGGGCGGTGGCCTCGGGGTAGATCCGCATGTCGGGGTCGTGGGCGGCCTTGGGGTTCGTGGGGGCGGGGGTCTGGGCGGTCTCTCCGGAGTCGCCCCAGACCTGGGCGATCATCTGGTCGCGGCCCGCCATGAACACCAGCTCGCTGGCGCGGCGGCCGCCCAGGCGCTCGATCGTGCGGGCGATGTGCCAGTCGGTCTCGGTGGTGCCGCCGTGGGTGAGCACGCGGATCACTGCGGCGCGGGTGGTGCCGGCCTCCGTGGCGACCTGGGCGATCGACAGCTGCGACATCGCGTGCTCCTCTCTGATGGCGGTCAGGGATCACCCCTGCTCACCGGAGTCCACTCCCGGGCTAAGGCCTGCGGCCATGTGACTGTTATAGCACGCGATCGTTTAGTGTTCTAGTACACATGGAACAATAAGTCGTGAGCACGAGTTGGCAGGCTGCGGAGTCGCAGCCCGCATACCGGGCTATATACGCGTACTAGTACACTGACCTTGTTCACCACGAAGGAGCCGCACGTGTCCCCTCAGGTTCAGCGCACCGACCCGCCCTACCTGCAGGTCGTGAAGCACATCAAGGCCGAGATCGAATCCGGTGTTCTGCAGGATGGACAGAGGATCGACTCGGTTCGCAAGATCGTCGCCAAGTGGAACATCTCCTTGGCCACGGCGACCAAGGTCGTCAGCACTCTGAAGGCTGAAGGGCTGGTACGCAGCGAACCCGGAGTGGGCACAATCGTCACCCGCGAGCAGGCGGCAGCCAGCGCGAAGGACCGCGTGGTCCGCAGCATGGAGGGCCGGATCTACGCAGCAAATGAGCGCGCCGAGATCCGCGCGGCCGAACTGGTACCGGCACCCGAGGACGTCGCGGACGCCCTCGGCCTTCCGGCCGGGACGAACGTCATTCGGCGCCAACGGGTCACCCTTCGGGACGACGTACCGTCCTCGGCGAGCACGTCTTGGTTCAGTGGTGACTTGGCTGGCACGGCCCCACTGCTGTTGGAGGCGAGGCGGCTGCCCCAAGGCACTCCGAAGTACGTCGAGGAGCAGGCGGGGCTCGTTCCTGCTGTCGGCAAGGACCAGCTTCGCGCCGACATCGCTTCAGAAGAGGACTCCGCAGCGCTCGGAATCCCGCTGGGATCCCCGGTCCTGCGCAAGCAGAACTGGGTGTTCAGCTCCGAGGGTGACGTGATCGAGTTCGGCCAGTCCGTCTCGGTCGCCCGACGTTGGACTACCTACAACTACGAAATCTCCAGGTAGGAGCGACATGGAACTGCTGCACTCGGGAAAAGTGCGCGACGTCTACGCCGACGGTGACGACCTCATCCTGGTGGCCTCGGACCGCGTGAGTGTCTACGACGTCGTGCTGCCCACCCCCATCCCTGACAAGGGCAAGGTTCTGACCCAGCTCTCACTATGGTGGTTCGAGCAGCTGGCTGACGTGGCGCCCAACCACATCATCTCCGCCACTGACGTGCCTGCGGAGTGGGCCGGGCGGGCCATTCGATGCCAGAAACTCACCATGCTGCCGGTGGAGTGGATCGCCCGCGGTTACCTCGCGGGTCTCGGGCTCAAGGAGTACGAGAAGCAGGGCACGGTGTCAGGCATCGCGCTTCCCGACGGTCTGGTGGAGGCGTCCAAGCTTCCGGAGCCCATCTTCACTCCCACGACCAAGGCGGCCGAGGGCCACGACGAGTTCATCACCTTCGCGGACGTGGTCGAGGAGATCGGTCAGGAGACCGCCGATCGTCTTCGCACGGTGACCCTGGACGTGTACAAGCGGGGCGCCGAGATCGCGGCTGAGCGCGGCATCATCATCGCCGACACCAAGCTGGAGTTCGGCCGAGCGGCGGACGGCACCCTCGTACTCGCTGACGAGGTGCTGACCTCCGATTCCTCGAGGTTCTGGCCTGCGGATGACTGGCAGCCGGGCAGGCCCCAGCATGCGTTCGACAAGCAGTTCGTTCGGGACTGGTCGAGCACCGTCACCGACTGGGACCGCACCCCGCCCGGACCCGAGATCCCGGACGAGATCGTGGAGGCGACCCGGGCCCGGTACATCGAGGTCTACGAGCGGATCACTGGGAAGCGCTGGGAGGCGTGAGCATGTATCAGAGCTACGACCGCAACAAGCTGGTCCAGCAGGTGCGGGAGCTCCTGGAGCGCGAGGGCCTTCAGCCATTCGCACAGGACGACCCGAAACCGGAACACGCAGCGATGCTGCTCCTCCGCTCCTTTGGAATCGAGCCCGTGGTGGACCAGGTGGAAGCGCTCAAGGGTGCCATCAACCGCACATGGGAAGACAGTGACGAGGCTCGCGCCAGGCGGACCTGATCACAGACTTCACAGCGTCCCCGACGTTCGCGCCCCTGTAGTCTCAGACCACCTCAAGACCACCGACTGACCCCAGACATGACGAAGGCCCGGGGGCCTAATCCCGGGCCTAAGTCGAAGTCGATGAGCTGGCTGTCCAGATACGACAGTTAGCAATGCTCACCCCACATGAATGCATGGCCCACTGTAGCCGAATTAAGGCAAAAGTTGAGCCCGGGGTACCCCCAATCGGGGTGACGAGCGCCGCTACTGCCGTGCAAGGGCTGCCTGGAAAGCACCCATGAGCATCCTGCACATGCAGATGGTCTTCGACGCCGAAGGCCTCAACCACAGCGAGAAGGCCGTTCTCCTCGCCTACTGCAACTACACCGACGCCCACGGCTACGTCTGGGCAGGCGTCCCCCGCGTCAGCGATGACACCGGGGCCTCCGAGAGCACCGTCAAGCGGGTCCGGAGAGAACTCCAGGACCGCGGGCTCCTCGCGACTAAGCGCCGTGTCGACCCACGCACCGGTCGGTCCACCTCGAACATCACCCGCATCAACCTCGACCGCCTAGCGGCCATGAAGCGTGCCCCCCGCGAGTACGACGACAACGTCATCGAGGAGCTGGGGTTCACCGAGTCGGCCGAACCCCAGACCCCCTCTGACCTGCGGACAGGTCAATCTGATCTGGGGTCTGAACTGCGGATAGGTCAGATTGACCCCGGACCCGGGGTCAATCTGACCTCGCCAAAGGGACAGGTCAATCTGACCCCTAATCCATCAGATGAACCATCAGGTTCATCCTCCTCAGGGGCTGCTAGCACCACACCGTCCCCGGTGGCCTCCGCTGAAGAGGAGGAGGGGACGCCTTCGGCTGGAACCGAACGGTGGGGTGTGCTCCCCATCGACCTGGTCGTGGAAGCCACCGACGCGACCCGCGAGGAAGCCGCCGCGCTCGTGGAGATCCTGCGCCCGGAGGCCAAGAAGTCCCTGGGAGGCCTGATCCGCCGCATGGCCCAGAAGGGCGACCTCGACCACCGCCTGTGGCTGCTGCGCCGCCAGAGTGCACCCCAGGCCCGCACAGGGGGTTCCGGGCGGGCCGCCCGGTGTGCGCTGCACGTCCCGAGCCCGGTCCCCTGCGGGTCCTGCCGGGCCGACCTCGCGGTCGTCGGAGATACCGCTCAGGCCGTGATCGATCTGTACACCTCGCTCGGTCCCGACGCGGCGACCCTGCGACCGGACCTGGCCCGCCACCCCAGGATCGCGGTCCTGGCCGCCGTGTAGGCGTCCGACGTGGCGACCCTGCCGATCAACCTGTACCCGCAGCGGCGGTGACTTCGGCTACGTCCTGCACAACGAAATCGGGGCCGGACCCCCGAGCTACCAACCCTGGGTCCGGCCCCACCACCCCGTGAACGAGATGGAGATTCCAGTATGACCGACCAGCTCAACAGCGGCCTCGACTCCGACCGCCAGGCGTTCGTGTTCGACAGCGTGGAGACCGACGCGGTCCTGTCCGACGTCGCCAGCGAGATGTCCCTGATCGGGTGCCTGCTCGCCGCTGGTGCCGCCGCCGCGAACGTCGCCGCGTTCCACCAGGCCGCCGAGATCGTCCGCCCGGCGGACTTCTACCGGCCCGCCAACCGCATCATCTGGGAGCGCCTGGCGGCCATGGCTGACCGGGGCCTGCCCATCGAGCTTCCCACCTTGACCGCGGAGCTGCGCACCGCAGGAGACCTCAACCGCGTCCAGGGCGCCCCCTACCTGCTTCACCTCCAGGAGCAGGGGCTCACGCACGCGAACGCGACCTACTTCGCGAAGATGGTCACGGACGCCTCCATGCGCCGGCGCATGTACCAGACCTCGATCTCGATCGGCCAGATCGCGCGGACCGGCAAGGGCGACATGATGGCCCTGGTCGAGGAGGCCGACGCCCAGTGGGGGCAGGTGCATGCCACCGACACGGCCTCGGCCGACGGCGTCGAGCACTTCGGCGACGACATCATGACTGACCTGATCGACGACCTGTCCTCCGACGAGGACCCGATGGGGGTCCCCACCGGCTACGCCGACCTGGACGCCCTCCTGAACGGGTTCCACCCCGGCGAGCTGGTCGTTGTCGCGGCCCGCCCCGGCGTCGGCAAGACCACCCTGGGGTTGAACGTGGCCACGCACGCGGCCAGGAACGGCCACAAGGCCCTGTTCGTGTCGCTGGAGATGAACCGCAAGGAGATCGGTCACCGCATCCTGTCCGCGCAGACGTCCGTGCCGTTCTTCACCATCCGCAACAAGCTGCTGACGGAGGCGGACTGGGCGCGGCTGGCCGCCCACCGTGAGGAGATCGCCTCCTGGCCGCTGGTCATCTCCCACAACCCGGCGATCACGTTCCCTCAGGTCAAGGCCGAGATCCGCCGTCAGGCCCGCAAGGGGCTCAAGATCGCCGTCGTCGACTACCTCCAGCTCCTGCAGGACCCGGACTCCAAGTCGGCCGACAGCCGCGAGCGTGAGGTCGCCCTGATGACCCGGGGCCTGAAGGTCCTGGCCCAGCAGCTGGAGATCCCCATCATTGTGCTGTGCCAGCTCAACAGGGACTCGGCGAAGCGGGAGGACAAGCGCCCGAACGTGCACGAGCTGCGCGAGAGCGGCGCCGTCGAGCAGGACGCGAACGTCGTGCTCCTCATCCACCGCGAGGACGTCTACGACAAGGACTCCCCGAGGTCGGGGGAGGCGGACCTGATCGTGGGCAAGAGCCGCAACGGGCCCATGACCGACGTGACCGTGGCGTTCCAGGGGCACTACAGCCGCTTCGTGGACATGGCACCCGGGGTGTAGACCTCGCCCGCGAACCGCGGCCCCGCACCTGCGCACGGTGCGGGGCCGCCGCCGTGCCAGGGGCCCTTCCGGGAAGAGCGTGACCGTCACGCTGGTGGTCACGCGTGACGTCACGCCATTCCTCCTCCGCCCCGAACGGCGTCGTGCTTGAGTGGCACCGCCAACGCGAAGGAGCCCCCGTGAACGTGCAGACCCGACTCCGACCCCGCCCCGCTACTGACGACGACGTCCAGGCCCTCATCGACCTCCGCCTCGCCGCTGCCTCCTGGCTGCGCTCCATCGGCTCCGACCAGTGGCACAACACGGCCCGCGCCATCAACGACATCCGTTCCGGGGTCGCCTCCGGGACCACCTGGGTCATCGACCACGACGACCAGGTCGCCGCGATCCTGACCCTGGCCGGCCCCGACTTCGACTTCTGGACCCAGGACGACGACCCCGACAACGCCCTGTACCTGTACAAGTTCATGATCGGAGACGCGCGCCGGGGTACTGGCCTGGGCGACCGGTTCCTGGACTGGGCGTTCGGCCGGGCCGCAGCCCGGGGCAAGGCGTGGCTGCGCCTGGACTGCTGGCGCACCAACCCGGCCCTGCACCGGTACTACCTCGACCGCGGCTTCGAGCACCTGCGCACCGACGTCTTCCCCGGGAGGGGGAGCGGCGCCCTGTTTCAGCGCGCCACGGCTGAACCGGGGGCCGCCGGCAGCTGACAGAGGAACGAGGCCTTGCACCGGTACCGGCGCGGGGCCTCGTTCGGCGTGGCTGCCCTCTTGGTGGAGGTCCCGGTCCCCGAAGAAGGCTTCGGGGACCGGTCTTCCTCGTCGGCCCGGAACCGGAGAGTCCTGGTGATGTTCGGAGGGAGACCTTCAGTCACCCGCGATCAGTAACAGTAGAAATAGCAAGTTATAGGCAAGAGTTCCTTTTCGGGAGCTTTCGTTCTTTTTCGCGTGTGGTTGCGGTGTTTGTGCTGGTGGCGGCCGTTGGGGGTGCGGGTCGGTGCTTCTTGGGGGGCGGGGGCGCGGGTCCGGCGGTGGGTGGGGTGTGCGCAGGGATCTGGCGATCCGCAGGAGAGAGCCGGGAGGCACCCCATGAGGGCAAGGTCCAAGCGTTTCAAGGCCGCTGTTGCGGCTGGCATGGTCGCGGTGGTGCTCGCGACGGGTGCGGCATCGTGCACGGGCAAGAGCAAGAAGGCCCGGTGTGTGGCGGTCGAGCCGGTGAGCGTCGGTCAGACCAGGGCCGTGCAGTAGCAAGAAGTTCGGTTCGGTGGTTTGCCGATCACCCAGAAAGGGTAAAACATACAGTGAGGGGTGAGGGTGTCGCACCGCCGGGCACCCCGCCCCGCACCCCCCAGCGCCACCGTTGCTTGAGAACTCCACAGAGAGCCGAGAGGAGGTGAGCGCCAATGCGCGGAGCACCACTGAACACCGTTCTCCGGAACGGAGGGGAGGAGCCCGAGCCAGCCGGTGAGGGAGAGCACCCGTGGCCGGACACCACGATCACCCACCCCAAGGGCAAGTGAGCGCGGGGGCACCGGGAACCGTCCCGGTGCCCCACCCACCGCCGGGCATCCCGCCCGCACAGAACCGAGAGGAAGTGGCCACATGAACCCCACGATCATCCTTCGCAACTCCCAGGACGGCGAGCCGGACAAGGACGGGACGATCAACACCCCCCGCCCGACCCAGACCCCCTACCCCAAGAAGAAGTGAGCGCGGGGGCACCGGGAACCGTCCCGGTGCCCCACCCACCGCCGGACCCGCGCCCCCGCCCCCCAAGAAGGGTGAGAGCGCAGGTATCTTGCCCGTGGTGCGCTGGTGTGGCGTCTGGCTTGGGATGGGGCGAGGGGCTGGCCGGTCCGCGGTGTGAGGGAGTTGGTGGGGGCGAGGCCCGGTCTGGGTGCGGCGGTCGGGTGGTGTGCCGGCTGGAGCAACTCCTGGTGGGGAAGACGGAGAGCAAGTTATAGCTGAGGGTGACCTTTTTGGGTCGTTCTCAGTTTTTTTGTGTGTTTTTGCGGTGTTTGTGCTGGTGGCGGTGTGTGGGTGGCCTGGGTCAGGGCTTCTTGCGGGCGGGGCGCAGCTCCGGCGGGGGCTGGTGAGCGCGCAGGGATCTGGCGATCCGCAGGAAAGTTCAACCCCGGTGGTTTCGCCACCAGGGAAATGGGTAAAATCTACAGTGAGGGAATCGCATGGACCTCTCGACCCAGACCCAGCCGCTCGGCGGTCAGTGCCCCCAGTGCCGGGGAGCGGGAACCACCGACGGTGGCCGCACCTGCACCGCCTGTGGCGGTAGCGGCCAGTGGTGACCAGCACCACCTAGCACCCCAGCGCCACCGGGGCACCCGCTACGGCGGGTGCCCCACCCCCCCAGCACCACGGTTGCTTGAGAACTCCACAGAGAGCCCAGGAGGCAGCGCATGTACCTCGTGATCGTCGTCGTGGTCATCGTCCACAACCCCGGGAACGGCCAGCCGGGCCCGGGCGGGACGGCCGCCCCCCAGCCGCCGAGCCCCTTCCCGTTCGGCTTCACGCCGGGCAGGGTGCTCCCGCTCAGGTCGCCGCTGTACTGAGTGGCGCAGGGGGCCACCGGCCGCCGGTGGGTGGCCCCCGCCGGAGCCGCGCCCCGCCCGCAAGAAGGGTGAGAGCGCAGGTATCACTGGAGTGGGGCCATCGGCGTGGCGACCTGGATGTGGGCCGTGGTGGGTTCGGTCTGGGGGGAGCTGGGGGTTTGTGCGGGTGGGCTGCGGGTCCGGGTCGAGGGCCTGCGCGGCGGTGCCAGATGGGGGCTTGGTCGAGCGGGCGCCCCGAGGCGGGTCCGGTCTGGGGGGAGCTGGGTGCGGCGGTCGGGTGGTGTGCCGGCTGGAGCAACTCCTGGTGGGGAAGACGGAGAGCAAGTTATAGCTGAGGGTGACCTTTTTGGGTCGTCCTCAGTTTTTTTGTGTGTTTGCGGTGTTTGCGTTGGTTGGTGTTGTTGGGGCTGTGGGTCGGTGCTTCTTGGGGGGCGGGGGCGCGGGTCCGGCGGTGGGTGGGGTGCGCGCAGGGATCTGGCGATCCGCAGGAAAGTTCAACCCCGGTGGTTTCGCCACCAGGGAAATGGGTAAAATCTACAGTGAGGGAATCGCATGGACCTCTCGACCCAGACCCAGCCGCTCGGCGGTCAGTGCCCCCAGTGCCGGGGGGCGGGAACCACCGACGGTGGCCGCACCTGTACCGCCTGTGGCGGTAGCGGCCAGTGGTGACCAGCGCCACCTAGCGCCACCTAGCGCCACCTAGCGCCACCTAGCGCCACCTAGCGCCACCTAGCACCCCAGCGCCACCGGGGCACCCGCTACAGCGGGTGCCCCACCCCCCCAGCACCGCCAAGGACCACCGTTCCTTGAGAACTCCACAGAGCGCCGAAGGGAGGTGAGACCCATGGTGATGGACCCGCCCACGAAGCCGCGCCCCCAGGGTCCGCAGGGCCCCCGCCCCGCCGACCGGAGCTAGAACAGCCCCAGCAGGAACCACACGAGGAGGAACCCGCCATGGCCGACAAGGACGCGAAGAAGCTCCGCAAGGAGATCCAGAAGGAGACCACGAAGCTCCGCCGGGGCATCCAGGAGAACTCGCGGAACTTCCGCGATGGCAAGCCGCTGCGCCGCCGCAAGAGCGGGAGCAACTGAGCCCCACCCACCGCCGGACCCGCGCCCCCGCCCCCCAAGAAGGGTGAGAGCGCAGGTATCACACGCAACTGGTGTGGGTGTGTCGTGGTTGGATGTGCGGCCCGTACGGGTCGGTCGATATGCGAGGAGACAGGTGTAGTGGTCGAGCAGGAGAGTCCCGCGGAGGAGTGGGTGACGTTGAAGGAGTGGGCGGCGCTGGTGGGGTACAGCCACGGCTACGCGGTGCATGTGATGCCGCGGATCTATGCGGACTTCCCGGCGCCGGAGCAGCCGCGGCGGGGGGTGAGTGCCAAGGGCGGGGGCGGGGGCAGTGCCCTGTACGACCCGGTCAAGCTGGAGCCGTTCCGGCCGCGCCGGCCTGATCCGGTGGAGCTGGCTGCGGAGGACTTGGACCGGGAGGTGACGCTGGGCGGGTTCGCGAAGCTGATCGGTGTGGACGGGCGCAGCGTGTCGCAGATCAAGGACGACCGGCCGGACACGCTGCCCGACACGGTGGACGGCCGGCGGTGGTATCCACGGGCGCAGTTCTTCGCGCGGGACCTGCTGTTGATGTGGAACAGCCGGCCCGGGCGGGGGGCGGGGTCGGACAAGCGTCGTCCGCCGCTGCCGTGGAAGGAGGAGGGGCCGGGCTCCTGAGGGGCTGGCGGTTCCTCGCCCGCGCACCCTTGCCTTTCGCTCCTCCCCTGCCGGGCCGTCTTGCTCTGCTGTGCTCCTGGCGGGGGTCTTCGCCCAGGTGGGGCGGCCCTGCCCTGCGGGGCGTCCTTCCTGGTCCCGAAAAGTCGGGTGTGTGGGCTGTTTTGTGGGTGATTGGTGCGAACCAGGGGGTTTTGATGTGCGTCCTAGTCGCCGTAGGCGCGCTCCCGGCCCCTTGCTGTTTGGGGCGGGTTGAGCGCGCGGGGATCGTGTTGGACCACCAGGGGGTTGCGCGTGGCGTGGGTGACGACGCTGGGCCCGGATGCTTCCCAGGTCGACTACCGGCTGCAGAGCCAGTGCGGTTGCGACCAGGCCGCCCACACCCACGCCGAGGACTCCCAGGAGCACGCCCACGGTGACGAGGCTGCCCGGGCGGCCGAGGACTACCGGCTGTACGGGGCCGCGCGTGCGGTGGAGCGGGTCGGGTCGGGGTGGGCGGCGTTCGGTGAGCGGGCCGGCACCACCCTGGACGATGAGGCCGCGCTGGAGTCGATGCGCCAGGTGATGGCCGGGCGCGATCCGCGCACCGGTCAGCAGCTGGTGGTCCCGAAGATGGCCGTGGACCCACGCGCCAAGCTCGAGGCCGCCCCGTTGGTGGAGGCGGTGCGGGCGGTGGCCGAGGCCGCGCACATGGACCCGTCCGCGTTGTTGGAGTCGCCGCGTCTGGCCGCCCGGTTCGCCCGCCTGGAGAAGGGCCTGGTGCGTGACGGGCAGGGGCACCGGGCGCCGGTGGCGGAGCTGGAGGCGATCGCCGAGGCCGCGGGTGTGGACCCGGGCCGGGTGTGGGATGCGGCGGAGCTGGAGCGGGCGCGCGCTCATGGCGATGATCGTGTGCGGGTGGGCAACCGGGGCTATGACCTGGTGCTGAACATGCCCAAGAGCGTGTCCTTGGCCTTCGCGCTGGCGGATGAGAAGACGGCTGCGCAGGTCGAGGAGATCTACCTGGAGTCGGTGCGCGAGACCGTGGCCGACGTGGAGGGGTGGGTCGCCTACGGGATGAGCGGCCATCACGGTGACGGTGAGCGGGCCCAGCGGGTTCAGGCCAGCGGGTTCGCGGCCTCGATCACGCTGCACCGCTCGGCCCGGCCGGTGGAGGGGCAGATCGGTGATCCGCACATCCACGCGCACGTGATGATCCCGAACATGGTCCAGTGCGCTGATGGCAAGTGGCGGACCTTGGCGGCGGGCGGGCGTGATCTGCACCGGCATGTGGCGTTGGCGGGTGAGCTGGCCAAGGCGCGGATGCGCGAGAAGCTGACGCGCCGCTTGGGGGCGGTGTGGGAGCAGGACGAGCGCACGGGTGAGTGGGAGATCGCCGGGTTCGACCCGGCGCTGCGCGGGGTGTTCAGTTCGCGGGCTCGGCAGATCAACGCCCTGGTGGGGGAGGACGCCTCCCGGGAGCACAAGCAGGCCGCGGGGCGGGTGCTGGCCGAGGCCAAGAACCCGTTGAGCGAGACCGGCACGGCCCGTCAGGCGTGGCGGGCCCGGGCCCAGGCGTCGGGTTTTGACGTGGACGCGGTGGTCACCGGCGCGCTCCCCGGGGCCCCGGGTCAGGGGCCCGAGACCACCCGGCCGTCGCTGGAGGAGCTCATCGCCCAGGTCTGGGATCCGCGGACGGGGGTGACCTCCCAGCGCAAGGTGGTCAACCGGGCGCAGGTGATGGCCGCGGTGGCGGCCGCGCTGCCGGGCGGGGTGGGCCGGCTCTCGGAGCTGGAGGTGCTCACCGACGCCGTGATGGGCTCGGACGAGGCGGTGGCGCTGCCCACCAGCGAGGGCGCGCACCTGTCCAACGCCGACCGGGTGAGCTCGAGGCGGATCGTGGAGGCTGAGCGCACGATCACCGCCTCGGCCAAGCGGCGCCTGGGCCAGGGCGCGGCGGTGGTGGAGCGCACGCAGGCGGTGGCGGTGCTGGGCGCCTTCGAGGCCGAGCGCGGGTTCGCTTTGTCGGCGGAGCAGCGGCGGGTGGCCGCGCGGCTGATGGGTGCGGGCCATGGCCTGGACATGGTGCGGGGTGTGGCCGGGGCCGGTAAGACGACGCTGATGAGCGCGGTCAACACCGGGTGGGAGGCGGCCGGGTACAAGGTCGAGGGCGCCGCGGTCGCGGCGGTGGCCGCCTCCAACTTGCAGGCGGAGTCGGGGATCACCTCGAGCACCGTGGCCACCTGGCTGCAGCGCATCGATGCCGGGCCCGGCCTTGAGGGTGTGGACGTGCTGGTGGTGGACGAGGCCGCGATGGTCAACGACTTGGACATGGCGGTGCTGGTGGCCGAGGCCGAGCGCACCGGCACCAAGATCGTGGGCATCGGCGACCCCAAGCAGCTTCGGGCGATCGGGGTCGGGGGGACGTTCTCGGCGGTGCACACCCTGGTCAAGGGCGACACCTTGACGCACAACCGCCGGCAGAGCGATGCGGTGGACCAGCAGGCGCTGGCGGCGTGGCTGGAGGAGGGGCGCGAGGTCGCTTTGTCGGTGTGGGGGCGTGCGGGGCGGGTGCACGCCGCCGAGCGCGCCCACCAGGCGCACGAGGCCATCGCCCAGGCCTGGTGGGGGGACCGCCGGGGGATCGGGGACCGGTTCCAGGGTGTGGAGGACGTGCTGGTTTTGGCGGCCCGCAACGGGGACGTGGACGAGCTCAACCACCGCATCCGCTCCCTTGCCCGGGCGGGCGGCCACCTGCAGGGCGATGAGGTCGGTTTCGCGCTGCGGGGCGGGGAGCGGCTGGCATTGGCGGCCGGTGACGTGGTGCGGGTGCGCCGCAACGACTACCGGTCCCGGCGCGGTGAGGGCGAGGACGTCCTCAACGGGTTCCGCGGGGTGGTGGCCGAGGTGGAGGCCCGGCGCGGGGCGCGGGTGGAGTGGCGCCGCCGTGGTCGTGTGCACAGCGCCTGGATCAGCCCTGAGGCGATCGGGCGGGGTGATCTGAGCCATGGGTATGCGATGACGATCGCGGCGGCTCAGGGGCTCACGTGTGCGCGTGTGCACGTGTACGGGATTGGGGCGGACGCCCATTCGCTGTATCCGGCGATGACGCGCTCGCGCAAGCGCGCGGATCTGTACTTGGCCTCGGAGGCGCTGCAGGATCCGAAGCTGCGGGAGCGCCTGGCGGGTGCGCGCAACGACAAGGACGTGGTGGAGGCGTGCGTCAGCGCGTACGCGCGCACGCTGGAGGTGCGCAGTGAGGGGCTGGTCATCGATGAGCTGGACGGTGGCCGGTCTGAGCGGGCGCAGGGCGCGCCCCGTCAGCGTCCCAATGTGGGTCCCGGGCGCGGGGGTATCGATGCGCCGGTGGGTGTGGACAAGGCGCTGGGCAAGTTCGCCGCCCGCAAGGGTGCGGCGGGGCCGGTCAACCGGCGTGGGAGCGGCCCGGGGCGCAGGGGCGGGCGGGCCAAGTAGGGTCCGCCCGCCCCTTGCGGGGTCCTGGTGCTTGGTGGGGCGGAGCCCCTAGGTCTGGGGTAGGAACTTGTCGCAGGCCAGATGGTCAGGCCCTTTTTGGGGCTGACTTTCTCCCGTTTGAGCTTTACACCGTCAAGGTGAGGGTGTTGTCTTCGCCCGCGCCCTCTCCCCCCACCTCTACCAGGTGTTTCCTGGCCAGTTCAGCGGCCCTTTCCTGAGGGGCCCAGTCCCGGTCCCGGTACCAGTGGGCGACCTGGGCGGCCATCACCGCCATCTGCCGGACCGCCTCCAGGCAGGCGTCCTCGTCCCGCAGGGCCTGCGGATCCGCCGCGGCCAGGGCGCGGGCCGCCTCGCGCAGCCGGGCGGCCGCCACCGTGGCCGCGGCCCGCACCGGAGGGCGCCCCGCGTGGCTCCAGTCCCGCTCGGCCGCCTCCAGCACCCCCGCCACAGGCTCCGGTGCGGCGGCTGCGGCCAGGGTGAGCGCATCGGACAGCGCCGCGACCCCCGCCGCACGTGCCCCCGCACCCCAGGGCCCCCACAGCTCCCCCTGGGCCCGCACCGCCCGGGTCAGACCCGCCCAGGGCCCACCCCCAGGCACTGGAGCCGGAACAGGGGGCACGTCGGCGAAGCGGGCCCGCACCCGGGGCAGGGACAGGTCCGGGGCCAGGGACCCGCCGGAGAACCACACCGGCTGCCCATCAGGGGCCACATCCCCGGGCAGAGCCAACGCGTACCCGG
This sequence comes from Nocardiopsis sp. NPDC058631, assembly GCF_042716955.1. Lineage (NCBI taxonomy): Bacteria > Bacillati > Actinomycetota > Actinomycetes > Streptosporangiales > Nocardiopsidaceae > Nocardiopsis > Nocardiopsis sp. NPDC058631. Next base: position 18,311 of record NZ_JBHXQY010000026.1, read on the forward strand.
TCACGGCCCCGGCGGCGCTCTCGCGCGGGCGCAGCAGCGCCCCGCCCTCCCCCAGGGCGGCGAAGAACTCCTCCTCGGTGCGTGCGGCGGCCGCCGCACGGCGGGCCAGACACTCCAGAACGGCGCGCGAGGGCCGCTCCCGGCCCTGGCGCAGGGCCTTCTCGGTCTCGCCGCGGGTGGGGGAGGGGGCGGAGGTGTTGTCGGAGGCGCTGGTGGGGCGCAGCCCCAGCTCGTCCTCCAGGCGCCGGCACTCCTGGCGCAGGCGCAGGGCGTCGTTGTGGATGTCGGGGTTGGTGTCGTCCTGGCGGGCCAGGGTCGCGAGCAGGTGGATGTGGTGGCTCTCGCCTCCATCGTGGCGCACGGCCACCCACCGGCAGGCCCGTTCATCGCCCAGGGGGGCCACCCCGCCGGCCGAGGCGAGGCGGCGTGCGACCTGCTCCCACTCGGGGTCGGTGAGGGGGCGGTCGGTGGGGGCCACGCGGATCGCGCAGTGCCACACGTGGCGGCGCACCTGGGGGCGCACGAACCGGTCCAGGCGCCGGGCGAGCACGCCCAGGTCGGCGGCGGGGGTGCGGCCGGGGTCGGGGACGCCCAGGGTGCGCCAGGCGCCCACCTGGTGGGGATCGGTGTGCTCGTTGGCGCTTCCGGGCCCGTACAGGTACTTGAGCAGTCCGAGGGTGTCCTGGCCGCGCATCACCTTGGCGATCATGGTCGGGAGTGTTCCACAACCGCCTCGCCGGCGTCCTCGAGGGTCTCCACCGCGGCCGCGGCGCGCTCGAGCAGGGCCCGGACCTGGTCGGGTGCGGGGTCGGGGAGGGTGCGCAGGTCGGCGCCCAGGTGTTCCAGGGCGATGACGGCGTCGTTGAGGGCCACGAGTGTCTGGCGGGCGTCGGGTGAGGTGGCCAGGGTCTGGCGGGCCACGCCCAGGGCGGCGTGGGCGGCGAACCCGCTCAGGGTCATGGCCTGGTCCTTGGCGGCCTGGAGCAGCAGGGCGTGCTCGTCGTCGCTGAGGCTGAGCTTGACGTAGTTGTCGCGGCGGATGCCGATCCTGCGGTTGCCGCGCCGGTGCTGGGCTGTTTCCTCCACTGCCGGCTCCTCTTCATGGTGTGGGGGTGTTCTCGCGTTGCCTGGTGATGATGGCCGATGCGGCGGGCGGGGGCGAACGCGGGTCGAGAACCAGGGGGCCGTCCGCAGCTTCTGACAGACTCGTCCGGTTACTGGCGATTTGGGAGAAACCGATGTCCGATGTGCTGTCCGGCTCGACCTGGTGGCTGGTGTGTGCCGCGGCGCTGGTCGTGACCGGTGTGGCGGTGTGGGGGATGCGCCGTGCGGCCTCACGCAGACCGAGACCGGACCCGGGTGAGGGGCGTGCGGGGGCTGTGCCCCTGCACGGCGGCTACCTGGTGGCCACCGTAGTCATCGCGGTGGTGGCGCTGGCACTGATCCTGGTCGCGTTCACCATGAGCTACGCGGCCCTGTACGAGGCGGCCACCTGGCTTCAGGACACCCAGCTGCACGCGCTCAACGGCGGTGACCTGCGGTTCCTGTTCCCCGTGGGGATCGACGCCGTCATCGTGTACTTCCTGGCCATGGACCTGCTCATGGAGTGGCAGGGGCGCCGGCACGCGTTGAACCGGTGGGCGGCCTACGCGCTCTCGGCCATCACGATCATCCTCAACGTCTCCCAGGGGGACGGGTCCACGGCCTCCTACCTGGGCCACGCGGGCCCGCCGATCGTGATCATCCTGATCGCGGAGGGGGTGGCGGCGTGGATCCGGCACCTGGCGGGGCTCGCGCACGGCCAGGCCGCGGACCGCATCCCCGTGGGGCGGTGGATCGCGCACCCGGTCTCGACGATGAAGGTGGCGCGTCTGATGCTGGGGTGGGGGATCACCTCCTACCCGCGGGCGCTGGAGCACGAGCAGCGCCGGCAGCTGGCCTATGCGATGCTGCGCGAGCAGCACGGGCTCACCTGGCGCCGGCACACCCCCAGGCATCTGCGGTGGATGCTCGACAACGGGTACGAGCTCGACACCGCCTTCGCTCTGACCCGGGCCATGACCGCGGACACGGTGGCCATGACCGCCGCCGAGGCCACGGCCCTGGCCAACCCGGGCGGCCAACGCGGCCCGGTCGGCCACGACGATGGACAGGTTGGCCACGGGATCGGACAGCGTGGCCACGACGATGGACAGGTTGGCCACGGGATCGGACAGCGTGGCCACGACGCTGGACAGGTTGGCCAAGGGGTTGGCCACGGTGGCCAGCCGGGGCCGGCACCCGCCCTGGAGGGCGCGTCCGAGCCGCCCGCGCCCGACCCCGTCCCCGCCGATGGCCAGGACGAGACGGACACGGTGGCCACCGCCTCGGACACGCCCGTGGCCGAGGCGGCCACGCTTTCCCCGGCCCCGGACACGGCCACGCCCCGGGTGGCCACAGGCGACGAGGAGCACCCCCAGCCGGAGGCGCCCGCACCGGTCCCCGAGACCGTGCCCGCCCCCTACTGGACCCGGGAAGGGCCGGTGTTCCAGAGCCCCCCGGCCCAGGAACAGCCCGCGGCCGAGGTGCCCCGCGAGCCCCTGGCGGCCGCCGAACCCGAACCTGAGGTGGAGCAGGAGAGTGAGCCTGAGCTGCTCTCACCCGAGCAAAAGCGCGAGCGCGTGCGCGAGTTGCTGCAGACCCACCCGACGATCACCGACGCCGAGATCGCCGAGCGCATCCACGCCTCACCGCGCACCGCGCGCCGCTACCGCAGCGAGCTGGCCCCGCAGCGGCCGCTGGTGGACACCCCGCACTGACCGCCCCGGACACACCCCCGGCACCGGCGCCCGAGACGGGCTCCGTGCCGGGGCGGCGCCCGCCTCAGGCGGGGTGCGGCGGCGGGTGGCCACACCCCGCTGGCCATCTTGTGGCCACCATGGCCAAGGCTCTGGCCACGGTGGCCACGGCCATCCGGGGCGCGCCGGTTTTACCGCGTAAAACCCTGCGGCACCGCTCGGCGCACCGCCTCCCCGCAACCGGACGCAGCCGGTGCCGGACACGGTGTCCACACAGTGGCCAAGCATGTCCACCGGCCTTGGCCACGCGTGGCCAAGGCCCTGCAGTGCAGGGGGCGCCCGGTCCAGGGCGCGTCCCCCACCGCTGGAGTTTTACGCGGTAAAACCCGCCGGGCCTCTCGAGCCCCGGCCGCTGATCAGGGATTCGCAGGTGGGGGCTCATCGTGACGTTCGCGCGGGGACGACGGACACAGCACCGGGAAGCACCGAGGTCGACTCCGGGAGTGCCCTGTGCCCTCGTCCTGGTCCGGCCGAGGCTCACTGGCGCGTCCCGTGTGTCCAACGCACGGGAGACACCCCCGTACCCCTGTTTGGCCACCGCCGGACACCGTGGCCAAGGCCTTGGCCACGCCTGGCCATCGTGGTCCAGGCGTGGCCACCAGGCCCGGCCACGGTGTCTCCAGGTCTGGCCATGGTGGCCGACAGAACGGGCGCGGCGCGGGGCCCGGTCCGGGGTGTGGTCACTCTGTGGCCACGGTGGCCAGAGCCCGCCGACAGTGCTGGCCAAGAAGTGGCCAAGGGGTGCGGCCACCCCTTGGCCGGGGTGCGCCAGGGGCCGCACGGCGCCTCCCCGAGCCCTAGGCTCGGGCCGTGATCCATCTCCAGGTACGTGGCGAGGACGGCACCATCCAGGCTCGCTCCGAGCACGGTCTGGTCTGGGGGCCGGAGCTGGCCGGCCTCGACCAGTCGGTGTTCGCGATGCTGGGGCACCTGCTGCCGTACGCGGACACCGTTTTCAACAGCCGCCAGGTGTCCACCCTGCTGGGAGAGGTGCCGCGCCTGCCACCGGGCGTGCTCAGCGACGAGTTCGCGCGTGCGTTGCTGGACCTGGGTCACAGAGTCCTGGACGGAGAACACCTGTACCTGTGGTTCCTCGGAGACTGAGCCAGCAGACCCGCCCACTCCCGGAGGCCGCGGCCTGAAGGGCTGGGACGACCACCGCGCAGGGCACCGCGTGGCCCCGCTCGTCGTGGCGGGCGGCCCCCACCCCGGGTGGAGGAGCTCGTGGGTTTTACCGCGTAAAACCCTGCGTCCCCGACCCATGCCCGCACCCTCCCAGGCGTGGCTGTGGCCACCGTCGGACACCGTGGCCAACGCTCTGGCCACGCGTGGACAACGGTGGCCATGCCTGGCCACCGCCTTGGCCACGGTGTCCTCCAGGTCTGGCCACGGTGGCCACCAGAACGTGTGCGGCGCGGAGCCAAGCCCGGCGCGCGGCCACCCCGTGGCCACGATGGCCAGAGCCCGTCGGCGGCGCCGGCCACGGTGGCCAAGGGGTGGCCACCGTGGCCAGGGAGCGACTCGGCCATGTCCGGGGGCGACCCATCCGAGAACCTGGCGCGGTGATCGCCAGGCGGCGCCGGAGGGTTTTACGCGGTAAAACCCGGGCCCTCGCCAGAGCCCCGGGGAAGTGCGCGGCGGGCCCGAACGGCTCGACGGGTTTTACCGCGTAAAACTCAGGGCCCAGAAAATCGCCCAGGGGGCGGTGCGATCGCGCGGCGCCGCCCGCCCCCTCCCCGGAGCGGGACACCGCAACGGCCCCCCTGTGCGCGAGATCCAGTGTCAGACCCGGCCCGCACCCACACCTGCCGCGTGCGTGCTAGGCCTGGCGTGCCGCCTCGTGCAGGCGCACCCGCAGCCGGTCCGCCAAGGTCGAGACCCGCTCTGCCGCCGGGGTGTCGGGAGCGGCGGCCGCCGCGGCCTCCAGGACCAACAGCACGTCGTGGGCCTCCTCCAGCGTCAACAGCGGCGGCACCGACCCCGGCGCGAGCAGATCGTCGACCAGGTCCACCTTGGTGGGCAGGCTCTGCCGGATCCGTGTGCGTGCCGATCCCAGCCCGCTCTGCCCCAGGCCTGCGCGCCGCTGCCCCATCGTTTCGCCCCTCGTGCTCGGTGCCCCTTGGCCGACCGTAGCGCCACCCGCACCCCCAGGTGGCTGAACTACAGCCGGTCCAGGAACGCCTGGGCGAACCGCTGGAGTTCGTCGGGGCCCAGCCCTGAGGCCAGCTCCTTGTAGACCTGCTCGGCCAGGACTTCGGGTTCGTCCCAGGACAGGTCCAGCGTCAGCTGCTCCCCCGGCTGCGGGGCGCCCTTGGGCTGGGCGGCATCGCGTGGGGGATTCTTCGCCACCGGAGGTGCGGGCTGTGCCGGGGCCGCCGGGGAGGGGGCGGCAGGGTCGGCGGGTTTTACCGCGTAAAACTCCTCCTGCTGCTTGCGGCGGGCGGCCAGCTGCTCCTGGGGTGGGAGTTTGCCCAGTTCCCGGGCCTGGGCGAGCTTCAGCTCCCCGTCCTTGAGCTCCTGCTGCAGATCCGGGTGCAGGTCGAGCAGGATCAGGCGCTGGGTGATCCACCCGTTGGACTTGCCCAGCAGGGCCGCGGCCTGCGAGCGGTTCAACCCCTGGCCCAGGAGCTTGCCGATCTCACGGGCCTCCTCCAGGGGGTGCAGGTCCTGGCGGTGGATGTTCTCGGCCAGCACCGCCGCGCGCAGGGTGACCTCGCTGTCGTCCTGTTCGCCGCGGGGGGTGCGCACGTGCACCGCCACGGTTTCCAGGCCGGCCTGCTGCGCGGCGGCCAGGCGGCGGTTGCCGTTGATGACGACGAAGACCGCCTCGGCCACCGCCTCCTCGTGCTCGGGGTGGGCGTGGACGTAGGCGCGGCGGGGGAGGACGTGCAGCGGTTGCAGCAGCCCGTGCTCGGTCAGGCTGCCCGCGAGCTCGGAGAGGTCGCCCAGGCTCTCGCGCGGGTTCTCGGGGTTACCGACCAGGTGTGCCAGGGGCACCCGGGAGGGGTCTGCGGGGGCCTCCCCCGCGGCCTGGGAGATGAGTTGGCGGCGGGCGCTGGTGGCGCGGCCCGCGGCGCCGAAGGAGGCCGAGCGGCCCAGCTTGTCGGCCTTGCTCATGCCAGGATCCCCGCGATCTTGCGCATGGCGGCGGCCTGGTCGGACTTGGGGTCGTAGACGAGCAGGCCCTGCTTGCTGCGCACCGCCTCACGCTGCTCCTTGCGGTCGGGCACCACGGCGATCACTGCCGGGTCGCCGATCTCCTGCCAGGCCTGCAGGGAGGAGGTGGCGATGTACCCGCGGCGGCTGTCGTACATGTTGACCACCAGCCCCAGGTAGTCGACCTCCAGGCGCATGTCCTGGCGCAGGTCCTCGATCTGGCCGGTCAGCAGGGTGTAGGCGTCGGCGCTGGAGTCCTCGGCCTGCACCGGGATCACCACCCCGGAGGCGGCGGGCTTCTCCTCGGGGCGGCGGCGCCCGTAGTAGATGGCGCTGTCCATGGCCAGCCCGAGGCTGGGCGGGCAGTCGACCACGATGACGTCGAAGGCGGACTCCAGCGGTTCCAGGGCCCGCTCCAGGGCGGCCTCGCGGGCGCGGATCGTGGAGAGCTTCACGTCCAGGACGAACCCGTCGGCGCACGCGGGCAGCAGGTGCAGCCGGTCGGCGAAGCGCTCGTCGGCGATGGGCACGACGAGGTCGGCCAGGTCCCCGTGGGCCTCGCCGGTCATGTGCTTGACCAGGCTGTCGCTGCCCAGGGCCAGGTTGTCGACCCCGAACTGGGCGGTCAGGTGGCCCTGGGGGTCGAAGTCGACCAGGAGCACGCGCTGGGCGGGGCCGCCGTACTCGATGCCTTCGGCGTAGGCCTGCCCCACTCCGGCGGACAGGGCGGTCTTGCCCACGCCGCCCTTCTGGTTGGCCAGGATCCTGCGGCGGGGATGCGGTGTTGCCACGTGCTCCTCCTGTGGGGAAGGGTGGTCGGCGAGCCAGAGCTCCAGGGCCTGGGCCAGGCCCTGGATGTAGGAGACCCTGCGCTGGGCGCAGTGCGCCTTGAAGGTGTCGTAGACACCCGGCGCCAGCCAGGTGCTGAAGGGCGGGGCCCCGGAGGTGTCCGCGACGGGCCGCGGGCCGGCCTGCTGCCAGGCCTGGAGGGCTTGGGCCACTACGTCCTGCATGTCGATCCGGTGCTCGGCGGCGCGGACCTTCACGCGGGCCCGGAGTGGTGCGGGCAGCTTGGAGGTGACCTTCTCCCTCTCGCCGGAGGTTGGTGATGCCATGGGCGTTACCTTACTAACGCCGCCTGAGCTGGGCGAAGCTCTTCTGCGCGCGTGCCGCGATCTTTTACCCGGTAAAACCGGGGCCGGCGGTGCCGTGCCCCGGCGGGTTCCTCCGCCCTGGACGGGGTTCGCAGCGAGGCGCTCGGTGGGGCACCGGCGGGCCCAGACCACGGCGACGACGGCCAGCGAGGTCGGGGAGAAGCCGGTCACGGTGCCGGCGCCCGCCCCGGTTTTGGCCCGCGCGGGGTTCTGGCGCCCGCGACGGAGGGCCCGGACGTCGGGTGGGCGCCAGGTTCCCGCGTGGAACCGGGGGTCCCGGGGGCTGGCCCCCGGGTACCACCAGGCGCCCGCCCCGCCGGACCTACCGGCCGATCCCCGGGCCGCGGCCGCGGATGGGTCCCGGGGTGTGCCGGTAGGGCGCCGAGGGCGGGGGCGTGGGGCGCGGCGTCCTGGTCTTGCGCACCGGCGCCGGGGCGGGGGCGGGGGCGGGGGGTGCGCTGATCCGGGACGGGGGCCTCTTGGCGCTCCGGCCCGCCATGCCCTTGCGCCAGGCCGCGTGGTCCAGCTTCGTCAGCCCGTCGGTGTTCAGGGTGGCCAGCTCGGCCCTGGTCAGCGCCCGGGAGGTGGCCACCGGTTCCAGGGCGGTCAGGTGCTGGGCGCGCTGGGCGGCGGCCACGGCCGCGCTCTCCTGGCGCTCGCGGCCCGCCCGTGCCTGCTCGGACAGCTTCCGGGCCCGGTCGCGCAGGGCGTCGGCCTGGCCGGAGACGTGGTGGATCCGCTCGCCCGCCTGGTGGGCGGCGGCGCGGGCGGCGGCCGGGTTCGTCCTGCCCATCATCAGCCGCAGCCGCCCGACCTCGGCTCGCTGTTCGGCGAGCCGGTACTCCTCGCGCAGCGCGGGCAGGGCGGATTCCAGCTCGGTGGCCTGGCGGATGAGGGCGCGGGCTTGGGCGGCCTGGCGCTCGTGCTCGGGCACGACCTGGTCGTCGTCGTGGTCGGCGGCCGCCGGGGCGGGGAGGTCGGGGGTGCCCTCGGGCAGGCGGGCGGCGAGTTCGTCCAGGAGTAGCTGGTCCTCGTCGTCGGTGAGGGTGGCGGCGTAGGCGGCCACGGCCCGCGCCAGCGCCTGGGCCTCGTCGGCGGCCTCGCCCAGCCGGGCCCGGGTGATCTCCGGTTCGATCTCGGCCGCCGGGAGGTACAGGTCCGTGCGTTCCCGCGCCCGGCTCATGGCCGGGTACAGGCCCCTCGCGTCGGCGCCCAGGCCGTAGACGTGGCACCGGTCCGTGGTCATGCCCTGGGCGGAGGCGATCGTGGTCGCGTAGCCCAGGTCCAGGTCGCCGCGCCGGAGCTGCTTGGGGCTGATCCAGGCCTGCTGGGGCCGCCCGCCGTGGCGCCAGGCGATGCGGGCGCCCCGGTTGGCGTCCACGGCCGTGACCACGCCCCGGTAGCCGTTGAGGACGTCGACCTCGCCGTCGCCGCGGCGGGACCGGTAGTCGTTGCTGTTGACGAGCACGGGGATGTCAGTGGATCGAGCACCAACTTGTCAGTGGGTGCGAGCACGAACATGTCAGTGCTCGACTTCTGCTTCCTCTCCCGCTGACGGTGAGTATTCGGGGAAGAGGCTGAACCGGACGTCCGGGTCGACGGCGAACCCGTCCTCGGCGGTGTCCGCTGCCAGACCGGCCTCGGCCAGGCCCCGGGCGCCGGCGTCCCAATCCGCGTCGCGCGGCGGCGGGCCGAACCCCAGCAGCGCGGCCAGGACCCCGGCTTCCTCGGCTCCGATCGGGATCACCCGCCCGGCGGCCTTCTCCAGCGCGGCCCGCTGGTCGGCGGTGAGCAAGTCCATCCGGGCCCCCAGGACGTAGGTGTGCGCGCCGGTGCGGCGCACCGCCCAAGCACCGGCCGCGTCCGGGTGCGCCCGGAGGTGGTCGAGCGCGGCCTTGAGCCGGGGGTGAGGCCAGTCGAGTGCCTGGCACAGCGTGTAGGTGTGCATGGGGGTGCCCGCGTGCGCGAGCGCGGCCAGCACCACCCGCGCGTCGGCCGCTGCCCTGGGGGCCTGTGGTTCGTGCTCGGCGTCCTGGCGGTGGTGGGCCAGCACCGGTTCCAGGTCGGGCAGCAGGTCGGCGGGGTGCAGGTCCAACCGGCGAGCCAGGTCGATGAGCACCCGCGCGGGCAGCTCGGGCAGGCCCCGCAGGGAGTCGTGGTCCAACTGGTGGGGGTGCACGCCCAGTAGGTCGGCGACCTCGCGGACGGTCACCCCGCACTGGGCCATGCGCTCGTGGAGCGCCCACCCCTTCATCCCCGGGCTCCGGGGAGGCGGGACAGGGACAGTCCGCGCAGGCGCATCCACCCGCCCAGGCGGGGTGTCCTGCCGTCGCCGTCCTGGCAGCGGGTGGAGTGCGTCCAGGGGCGGTCCACGAACAGGTCGCGGCAGAGCGCGCGGACTCCGGTGAGCAGCCCTGGGACGGGGCTGCGGCCGCCGGGGAAGCTGACGTAGTCGGGGTGGACGAAGAACGGGTCGATGTCCAGTGCGCCCTGGTGGTGGCGGTGGGCCAGGTGGGCGGCCATGAACAGGCGGATGTGCGCGGGCAGGCGCACCGTGCCGGTGAGTTCCTCGTACTCGGTGCCGTAGCGGTCGCGCCTGGGCTCGGGAAGCGGGGGGTGGCGGCACCGGCGGATGGAGTAGCGCGTGGGATAGACGGGGATCGTAGGGGGGTGTTGCCACTGGAGCTGCCCGGCGGGGGTCACGTCCTGGCAGGTGATGGTGTCGAAGAACCGCGGGTCCTGGTCCAGGTGCAGGGCCAGGACGGTGGCGGCGACATGGTCGGTGCGGTAGTGCCGGTACAGCCGGTGGGTGCGGGTCAGGTCCAGGTGCCCGCGTAGCGCGGCGGCGGGGTCGGGGCCCAGGCGGGTGGTGTTCCAGCGCAGCAGCCACTCGGTGCGCAGCAGCGCGGCCTGGGCGGCCCGCACCCGGAGCAGGGCCAGGCGGGGGTCGACCAGCGCCCCGATGAGGTCGTCGCGCAGGTAGGCGGTCAGCGAGACTGTGAAGTCGCCGGCGCCGCGGGCGCCCTGCTCCCAGTCCAGGGTCCGGGCCAGGGTGGCCTGGTAGATCTCGTCGACGCGGGCGAAGGCGGCGCGCCCGAGCCGGTCTCGGCAGGCGGCGCGGAACCGGGGGAAGTCGACCAGGGGCAGGTCCGGGACGTCCACCGTCGGTGGCGGCGTGGGGGGTGCAGCGCCTTGGCGCAGGGCTCCGCCCAAGGTCACGGCGAAGGTGTAGGTGTTCTGGACCCGCAGGTTCCGCTCCCGCTCCAGGGGTGGGATGCGGGGCGTCTGGCCGTTGCTCCAGATCAGCGTCAGGTCGCACTCCACCTCGGCCAAGGCCCGGATCTGTTCGTCGGCGAGCAGGTGGGCGCGGTCCACGACCACGTGGCGCACGCCGTGGGCTCGTATCCAGGCCCGCGCCAGCCGCCACAGCTCTCCGGGGGTTCCCGCGGGCAGGGCGCGGGGGTCCTTGCCCAGGGCGCGCATCGTGTCCCGGACCAGCGCGAGGGACCCGGTGGCCTGCGGGGTGGGGTGCACGATCAGGTGGGGTCGGGCGCCCAACGCGCTGTCTGAGCGCTGGTGGTGGATGCCGGGCAGGGGTTCGTCCCCGGCGTTGTGGACCAGGGTCAGCTCAGGCATCGGCTCCCCCGCCCAGCAGGGCGTAGGCGTTGGCGAGTACCGCTGCGTTCAGGGTGTCGGTGCCCTCCTCGGCGCACAGCGCCGCGGCGGTGTGGGTGAAGGACGCCCAGTCGCGCAGGGTGCCGTGGGCGAAGGTGTCGTCGACCTCCAGCAGCAGCTCCTGCGGGGCCTGGGCGTAGATGGGGTGGTAGGCGCCCATCAGCGCCGCGACGTCGCGGCGCGGGATCGGCTTGAAGGGCACCATGCGGAACAGCCGCGAGCGCAGCATCGGCTCGCGCGAGAGCACCTCCCAGCAGCCGTTGCCGCCCGCGTACAGCAGCGCGAAGCGGGTGTCGGGGTGGTCGTGCAGGTGGCGCAGGAGTTCGAGGCAGTCGCCGTTGAGGCGCTGGGCCTCGTCGACCACGACCAGCCGGGACAGGCCGGACAGGTGGTCGATGAGGGCGTTGACGAGCTGGAACCGGTTGCGGCGCGCGGGTGCGCGCTCCCCGGTCAGGGCGAACAGCAGCTCGTCGGCGACCACGCGCATGGACGGGTGGGAGGGGAAGGCCAGCACCACCGGCTGGGTGTGGGCGTGCTCGGCCACGGTGGCATGGACAGCGAAGGTCTTGCCGGTCCCGGCGGGCCCGTAGATGACGCCGGTGGCCTGGTGGGCGACCAGGTCGGTGACGGCGCGGCGTGTGAGCTGGAAGGAGCGGGTGTTGAGGGTGGAGGCTCCGGTCAGGCCCATGAAGTGGGCGGGTGCGCTCACGGGTTCTCGTTCTCCTCCACGACGGGGTGGACAGTGGGGTCGACCAGGCCCAGCAGGCTGGTGCTGGACTTGGCCGCCAGCGCCTGGTCAAAGCGGCGGCGGGCGAGCTCGTCGCCATCGGTGGCGGGCATCAGCCGCGACTCGGCCGCGGGGGCGGCCCCGGTCATCGGCGCCAACTCGGTACGGGAGCGCCGGGCCGAGCGGCGCTGGGCGGCGGCCAGCCGGCGCGCCTCCTCCTTCTGCGCGGTGCGGAACGCCTGCACCTGTTCGGGGGTCAGGTGCGCCTGGGGGTAGGCGGTGCACAGGTGCTCGCCGCCGGTGTAGACCTCGATGGAGCGGTTGTCGTGGGGCATGTAGCGGATCTGGACGCGCTCGCCGCGCCGCCCCAGGAGTTCGGGCGCCAGGTAGGACATGCGCTCCCAGCGGATGCCGTCCTTGCCCACGACGCGCTCCTCCTGGGCCAGTAGCAGGTGGCGCAGCCGCTCCGCGCTGATGCGCGCCAGCGGGGCGGGGTCGACCTCCCACGCCCGGGCCGGGGAACGGCCGCCCAGGGCGGAGTGGGCGTGGGCGGTGTTGTACCAGGCGACCCACTCCCGGACCCGGCCGACCAGGGTGTCGATGCCCATCGGGCGCACCTGGGCGGTCTCGGCCGCCGCCCGCGCGGCGGGGCGGTCGTCCACGGGGCCGTGTAGGCGCCCGGCCGCGTCCCGGGGGCCGCCGGTGAACCCCGGCAGAGCGGACAGCAGCATCTGTTCCAGGGTGCGGTGGAAGCGCTCGACCTTGCCCTTGCGGTGCGGGGTGTAGGCGGGCAGCCGGTGCACGTCCACCCCCAGGGCTGCCAGGGCATCGGTGACCGGGCGGGCGGCGAACTCCAGGCCGCGGTCGATGCGCACCAGCGCCGGGACCGCGCCGAACGGGCCCCGCTCGGGGTCCTCGACCAGCCCGGCCCGCAGCGCGGCCAGCACGGTGCCGGTGTGCGGGGTGAGCGTGATCGACCACCCCACTAGGGCGCGGGTGGCGTCGTCGACGATCGTGGTCATCCACGGGCGCACCGCGCCCCCGCGCGGGGGCAGCACCAGGACCGGGAGCTGCTTGTGGTCGGCCTCCCACACCTGGTTGCGCACTGACGGCGGCCGGGACAGGTACACGTCGGCATCGCGGCGGGCGTTCTCCCCGCCCTGCCACAGGGCTCTTTCGGCGGCGGTGAGCTGGGTGGCGAACGCGCGGCGCAGGGTGTGCACGGACACCGGCCGCGCGCCCTGCCACCCCTGGGTGAGGGAGTCGGGGACCGGGACGCCCGCTGGCGCGGCTGTGCCCCCGGTGACGGAGCTGCGGGGCCCCCGGTGACGGAGCTGCGGGCGCGGTGCACGGCGGCGGCGTTGCCCCGGTAGAAGGCGTAGGCGGTCCGGTCGGTGTCGGTGAGCCGGTATCCGGGGCGGGCCCGGCCGTCGGCCCGCGGTGCGTGGGGGTCGATCCACCGCCACACGGTGCGCTCGCTGACCCCGCACCCCTCAGCGACCAGGCGCACGTGCCGGGCGGTGAGCTGCCCGGCGTCGGCGAGCTGCCGCAACCGCTCGGTCGCCGAATGACGCCGCTCCGGGTCGACTCGACCCACCGCCACCACCTCCAGCGCGCAGCCCTCGATGTCGAGTATGAGCTGACCAGTGGCGATGTGTTGGAAAAACAGCAAACCCCGCACCGTAGTTGGGTGCGAGCCAGGTCGGTAAGTCGGAAGGCGACCTTCTGGAATCTCTGAGGTGACTTGGATATTATCTGAGGCACACGTCTTGACCGGATCACCGGCAACGGACGCGAGGGCGCCACACCTACAACGGCGTGGAGGAGGGAGCTGTGAGTTACCAGAAGATCTCAGTGAACCTGTCAGACGAGGTGATGCAGGCCTTGAAGGCCATGGTGGAACGCGACAACGTCACCATGACGGAGGCGATTCGCCGAGCCATCTCGACTCAGAAGTTCCTGGATGACGCGCAGCGTTCGGGCCAGCGGATCTTGCTGGAAGACCCCGAGTCCAAGGACGTGCAGAGGATCGTGTTCCGATGAAGGAGGCAGGCATGTCTGGCCGAGATACCGACGGTTCGCGTTGCCCTCACGACGCTAAGCAGGCCACCCACAGCTCAGTTTCACCGGGTGAGTCGGCAGGCGTGAGGGAGCAGTGCAACGCACGAGCTCACCAAGTGACTGTCCGCACAACCGATGAGGTGATCCAGCCATGTTGCAGCCAGGATAAAGAAGCTCCTTTCGGAACCACTCATTCAGAGACCGCTACCTGCTGTGGGCAGGCCTCGACCTCCCAGAGCCAGGGGATCTCAGAGGCGCCCAATGACGCCTCCTGCCGCGGGCTCGACCATCCGAGCCTGGTGCCCCACACCATCGAACAAACAGAAGCACGGACGAGGGGCAACATAGCGTTGCTGGTCGTGACGCTCTTCGGCCTGGTGCTCCTGATCCAGATGATCGCCGTCATCATCGGCGCCTTCACCGGCGTTCCGATCGATGAACTGACCGGCTTCTTCCAGACGGTCACCGACGGGACACTCTTGCTGGTGACTCTCGCACTCGGGTACTACTTCGGCGCCCGGAGTTCCCGAGTGCAGGCAGAGAAGTGAGGGGTCCTCGTTGAGGTTGGCGGCCCGGCGAATCGCCGGGCCGCCTTGGTTGGTGCCCCTGGCTTCTGATACCCCGAAGTATCAGAAGCCAGGGGCCGTGCCGGGTTCTGATATCGCGGGGCCCGGGTAGGTTCAGGGGCCCGGAACCACTTCTGATATCAGGAAGGCGCCGCCCGATGCCGCCACGCCAGGACGTCCCGGCCGTCCACACCCCGGTGTTTGCCTCCTACGCCGCCGCCCTGGAGCGGGCTCCGCTGGATGCCCACACCCGCCGCGCCTACGCCTCCCGGGTGCGGTCCTTCCTGGCCTGGCTGGACGACGCCGCCCCGGCCGGAGGCGACCCGCTCACCGACCCCCACGGCCGTGACTTCGCCGCCCGCGACTACCGCGCCCACCTCAAGACCGTGCTCAAGCGCTCGGCGGCCACCGCCAACGCCCACCTGGTCGCCCTGGACCACTTCTTCACCCACCTCGGCCTGGGTCCCGCCACCGTGGGCCGCGACGAGCCGCCGGCCACCGCCCCCCGTGCGCTGGCCCCGCGCGAGCAGAAGCGGTTCCTGCGCGCGGTGGAGAAACGCCCCCTCGCGCGCGACCGGGCCCTCGGGCGGCTGCTGTTCTACTCCGGGCTGCGCGTCAGCGAACTCGTCGCCCTGGACGTGGAGGACGTGCCGCTGTCCGCACGCAAAGGGACGGTGATCGTGCGGGCGGGCAAGAACGACGACTCGCGCACCGTGCCCCTGGCCGACGCCTCCGCACGCACCGCGGTGGCCGTCTGGAAGCGCGAACGGGCCGCCTGGCCCGGTGCCGACACCGCGGCGCTGTTCCTCAACCGCCGCGGGGGCCGGTTGAGCGACCGGGCGGTGAACCTGCTCCTGGACGAAATCGCCGCCGACGCCGACCTGGTCGACGAGAACGGCCGCCCGGCGCTGTCGGCGCACACCCTGCGCCACACCTTCGGCACCAACCTCACCCGCAGCAGAGTGGACGTGGTCACCGTCGCCCAGCTCATGGGCCACAAGCGCCTGGAGACCACCCGCCGCTACACCCTGCCCACCCAGGCCGACATGGAAGCCGCCGTGGCCCACCTTCCCACCGACGAGTGATCACCTTTTCGGGGTATTTCCTCCGCCTTGCCGTCGAACGACCGCCATGATGGTCCTCATGGCGAAGATCCGGCACCCCATGTGGCAGAGCGCGGCAGTGGAATCGGTCTGCGCGGTCCTGGCCAGCACGGATTCCCCGGGGCTCTCCGGCTCGGAGATCACCACGCTTCTGAGCGTGTCGAGAGTCCCCGACGTGGACCCCAGCGCGAGCAACAAGAGGAAGCGGCTCTGGGCGGCGCTGATGACCCAGCAGCAGCGGGACCAGGCTGCGAACTGCATCATCAGGTTCATCACCGAAGCCATGGCCCCGGGGCGCTACGTCCAGGACCGCGCCCGCTTCGAAGCGCTCAAAGACGCGCTCAACGAGCCTTTGGCGTTACTGGGGCTGCGGGTCAACGAGGCCGGGAAACTGGCCCGCGGGGCCAGAGCGACCAACCTTGACGAGGTCGCCAGACTGGCAGGACGGCTCCAGAGCGAACTCCGGCGCCGTGGGGTCCACCCCCAGGTGATCAGGTACTGCGAGGAGGAGATCCTGCGCCAGTCGGTGTTCCACGCGGTCTTCGAGGCCACCAAGGGGCTGGCCGAACGGCTGCGCGAGATGTCGGGATCCACACTCGACGGAGCCGACCTGGTCGACCACTGCTTCAGCACGCGGAGGCCACCACCCCTGGTCCGCATCAACGGCTTCACCACCGAGAGCGAGATCAGCGAGCACAAGGGGTTCGCCAACCTCCTCAAGGGAGTGTTCGGCACCTTCCGCAACCCGCCGGCGCACACCCCCCGCGCCACCGCGGGATGGCGCATCCCCGAACCGGACGCCCTCGACCTGTTCTCCGCCCTGTCGTTCATGCATCGGCGTCTCGACGCGGCCACTGTCACCCGCTTGCCCTGATCTGCGATTCCTGCTGCTGAACCCTTAGCGCGGGTTTTCGTTCCGATGTTCCTCAACCCCGAGAAAGGCCCAACATGCTTGAAGCCCACGGGAGCGCGAGCGACGAGAAACCGTCGAATGACACCACCGAGGCTGAAGCAGGCCTCCTCGCTGAGGTCGATGAGGTACTTCATGGCGAGCGAACCTTGTGGCGCGCCACTGAGCGCCTTGTCGGCCTAACCGCTCCCTACGTCGATGAGGTCTGTCTGGGTGTGCCCCTCACAGAGGGGGGTTTCAACGTGGACATCGTCAGCCGGACCATCGTGCGGCGCGCCCACGACGCACTCGCAGCGATCACGGCCGCCGTGGATTCCCCGGCCCGCGCCAACGCCCGAGTACATCTCCGAACGATGACGGAGGATCTGATCTTCTTGCAGTGGCTTCGGAGCCTCGATGAGGGAGTTGCGGCCAAGTTTGTGCAGATAAACGCACTTGTGGAAGCGTTGACGGCTGTCGATACGCAGGAGAAGTTCCTGCCCATCGCGTACCAGCGGCTGGGAACAGACGTCCCTAACCTCGGGTTCCCCGATGTCACAGACACCCTGGAGCGAGCGAAGAACGACTTGAAGGAGCTCTGTCGGGGGCAAGGATGGTGGAGGAATCGGCCCCCGACCATCAGGAAGATGGCTGAAGAAACCGACCTGGTGCAGGTGTACGACTTCTTCTACTCCCTCAGCTCCAAGGCGGTGCACTCCAACCTGCACGAGATGGGACGCATGGTGTGGGGTACCGAGCACACCGTGGACATCTCCTCCAAGCCGTTCGAGGACCTCCACCCCAACCTTGCCGTCGTGTACGGGACATGGCTCTTCCATGACCTCCTGAGTGCGGTCATGGGCCTGTTCGAACCGATCCAACGGCTGTCGAGCGGCCAGGCATACGGGGTGTGGCTCGCTCTGATTCTGTTCAGGCCAGCGCACAACGGACGGTTGCCGCTGCTGATCCACCCGGAAGAGCTCAGATGGCGGCGAGGCTCCGCCTAGCAACGGTGCTGCCTGAGTCGGGCTTGTGGCACTGACATCTTCGTGCTCGCGACCACTGTCATGTTCGTGCTCGTCAACAGGGAGGTCAGTGGAAACGCAGCCAACTTGTCAGTGGTCGGCGCAACGAAGATGTCAGGACCGCACAAGCCGGCCCTGATACAGGGGGTGACCGGGTTCGGCCAGGTGTCCACACTCCGCCTGTGGCTGGCTACGGTCGCACCATGGCCACCGACCCCTCACCCCCTCGACCGCCTTGGCGCGAACGCCTCAAGGAACGACTCACCCGGCTGAGTGAACGCCTTGAGCGGCGACGCCATGGACTGTCCTGGACTGCGGTCACCGGCGGTGGGCTCGGCGCGGCCGTGGCGTTGTGGCCCCTGGCCACAACGGTCTGGGACCTGCTCGGGCTCACCAGGGGCCAGACCTGGCGCGTGGCCGCGGTGGGGGTGTGCGCTCTGGTCCTGGCTACCGGCGTGGTGGGGGTGAACTGGAAGCGCACCGCACCGGTGCGGCTGGCCTGGCTGATGCTGGCCGCCTGGGCGCTCGCTGCGGGCACGGTCGCGGCCATGACCGCCCTGGCGTGGCTGGTGCTCGACACCCCCCAGTGGAAGCCGCCCGGGGAGCTCACGCCCAAGAGCCTGGACGCGATCGCCACCCGCGCCTTCGCCATCGTCGCCGGCCTGGGCGGTGTAGCCCTGCTCGTGATCGCCTACCGACGCCAACGCACCACCGAAGCCGACGCCGGGCGCGCCGAACGGGCGGCCGAGCGCGAGGTGTCGAAGCTGTTCACCGACACCTTCGACAGCGCCAGCGACAAACTCGGCAGCGAACACGCCGCCGTCCGCCTGGCCGGAGTCCACGCCCTGGCCCGGTTGGCCGACGAAGCGCCTGAGGGGCGCGAGGACCTGGTGCAGATGGTCATCGACGTGTTGTGCGCCTACCTGCGCATGCCCTATGCCCTCGCGCCGGGCACGCTCCCCGAGGACGCCACCGACGACCAGATCGCCAAGCACCACGAACGCGAGCTGGAGTTCGCCTCCTTCCGCCAGGTGCGCCACACCATCATCCGAATCATTAGCAACCACCTACGCGAACCCACCCGCTGGCAGGGTAAGAACTACGACTTCACCGGTGTTGTCTTCGATGGCGGCAACCTGGCCGGGGCGGAGTTCACCGGCGGGGAGGTGTCCTTCAGCGGGGCCGAGTTCGTCGGCTGGGAGGTGTCCTTCAGGGGGGCCCGTTTCGTCGGCGGGGCGGTTGACTTCCGCAGGGCGGAGTTCACCGGCGGGGAGGTGGACTTCAGCGGGGCCGAGTTCACCGGCGGGGAGGTGGACTTCAGCGGGGCCGAGTTCACCGGCGGGGCAGTGTCCTTCTTCGGGGCCCGTTTCACCGACGGGACGGTGGACTTCTTCGGGGCCCGTTTCGTCGGCGGGGCGGTTGACTTCCGCAGGGCGGAGTTCACCGGCGGGGAGGTGTCCTTCAGCGGGGCCGAGTTCACCGGCGGGGCAGTGTCCTTCAGCGGGGCCCGGTTCACCGACGGGACGGTGGACTTCTTCGGGGCCCGTTTCGTCGGCGGGGCGGTGGACTTCCGCAGGGCGGAGTTCACCGGCGGGGAGGTGGACTTCAGCGGGGCCGAGTTCACCGGCGGGAAGGTGGACTTCCAAGACGCTTCAGGTAGGTGTCCCATCAAACTGCTCGAAGCAGTTGAGAGCGGAGAGCCAGGAGTGACCCTGTTGCCTGAACAGTGGCAGCTGAACTCGACCGAGCACGGGGAAGAGAGGGGCTCGGAGAGCCCCTCTAACGCATCCGATCACTGACATTCCCGTTGCGCCGACCACTGTCATCTTCTCTGCGCTTAACAACCCGGCCGACCACCCTCCCCCTGTTGAGCGCAACGCAGATGTCAGTGCCGTCGCCGGCCTCGGACCGTGCTCGCTCCCAGTGACCGTCGAAGGCTGCGAGGCGAAGGGCCATGGCCGCCGCTATGCGGGGCTTATCAGCGGCCAGAACCAGGCGAACGGGCACGAACCACGCGGGCTGGGTAGACCACTCCGAACAGGCGGATTGGTCTACCTTCTGACCTGCGACAACGTCACCAAGGGTGCGCGTGGGGCTCGGAAGCGGCCCTGTCGTGACTATCCGGGCGCGCGGTCACGGTGGGTGGCCACTGGCCGGATGCGGCAACCACCGTCCGAACCGGAGACGGGCGGTCTAGCGTGGCGGCCATGCGCTCACCCACCCCCCGCCAGTGGACCGGCATCGCCCTCGCCGTTGTGGTGCTGCCCGCGCTCACCGCCACCGCCTGGCCGCTGCTCGTCTTCCTCTGGAGCCTGCTCCCCGACACGCTGCCCTTGGGGCGGATCCTGCTGGGAGCGGCACTGACGGTCGCTCTGGTGGTGGCGGTCGTGCTGATCCGCGCCGAAACGCGCCGTCGAACTTCGTTCCGGCTGTGGTGGCTGATCCTCGCCGCGTGGGCGGTGGCCATCGGGTCCGTGGCCGGGATGGTGGTGCTCATCTGGCTCGTCCTGGGCACCCCAGGACTCGACCTTCCCCGCGACCTGTCCCCCCGTGCCTTGGACGCGATCGCGACCCGGGCCTTCGCCGTCGTCGCGGGCTTGGGCGGTGTAGCCCTTCTGGTAATCCACTACCGGCGTCAGCGTACGACCGAGGCCGATGCCGAACGAGCCGAACGGGCAGCGGAACTTGAGGTCACCAAGCTGTTCAACGAGCGCTTCACCGCCGCCTACACCGAACTGGGCAGCGAGCACGCCGCCGTGCGCCTGGGCGCCGTCCACGCCCTGGCCCACCTAGCCGACGACGCACCCTCCGAAGAGGAGGTGCAGATGGTCATCGACGTGCTCTGCGCCTACCTGCGCGTGCCCTACACACCCCGCCCTGATGAGCCTTCCGGACAACCCACCCAACCTGTCCTGCCAGCGGCATCTCCGACCACAGCCGTCGACCTCAGCCGACTCAGCAGCACCGAACACGACGAGACCCAACGCGAGAAACAACAGGCGGCCCAGGAAGAACACCGAAGGCAGGTTCTGGAGTTCGAGTCGTTCCAGCAGGTCCGCCACACCATCATCCGCGTCATCGGCAACCACCTACGCGAGCCCACCCGCTGGCGCGGCAAGAACTACGACTTCACTGGTGTGGTGTTCGACGGTGGCGACTTCAGCCATGCCTGCTTCTCCGGAGGCACCGTCCGATTCGACCACGCCCGCTTCCCTGGCGGGGACGTGCGCTTCTTCAACACGCAGTTCGTCGGCGCCGACGTGATCTTCCAATACGTTCGCTTCTCCGGCGGACGGGTGTACTTCACTGGTTCCAACTTCTCCAGCGGCACCGTGACCTTCCGCGCCGCGCGGTTCTCCGACGGCCTTGTGCACTTCAGTCACGTCAAGTTCTCCGGAGCTAACGTGCACTTCTATGCAGAGTTTTCCGGCGGAGGGGTGTACTTCAGCGAAGCCTGTTTCACGGGAGATGCCGTGGACTTCCGCCTCGCCGAGTTTTCCGGAGCAGAAGTGGTGTTTGCCACCAGCGAGCTAGGTGGAGCTGCGACGGGAGACTGTCCTATAGGGCTGGTGAAGTCAGCGGCAGCGGTCAAGCGTGTGCGCCTGCCGCAAGCATGGCTTGAGGCAGGTGATCGGGATGATCTTGCCCCTCCCCTGAAGGGCCACGCCTGGTAGCGCTCCGCTACTGACATCTTCGTGGCCGCCCCCACTGTCATCTTCACGGCCGTCAACACCGCACGCGTCTGGTGAGCCGCACCTGCGGATGGTGCGGCGACCCCGTCCCCTACAGCGGGAAAGGCCGGCCACCCCAGTACTGCGGCAAGGCCCACCGGAACCGGGCGTGGGAGGTCCGCTCCGCCCAGGCCCGCCAGGAGCGCGACCGGGCCGCGGGGACCGCCCGACCCGAGGGCGAACCCGTCCGCGAGGTCGTGCGGGAGACCGTGACGCGCAGCGCCCGCATCGAGGTCCCCGCCCCCGGCCGGGTGCGCACCGTCCAGGTCGAGGTGCCGGTCGAGGTGGAGCGGCCGGTGCGGCTGGAATCGGCGGCAGAGGTGTGTGCGGTGCTGCACGCGGTGGAGACAGCAGTACGCCAGGGGCGCTTCCCCGAGGACGGCCTCGACCACGTCCTGCGCCGGGCCGTCGCGCTGACCGAGGCGATCCAGGACTACCGGGGCTGGGAGGACTGATCCGCCCGGGATATACGTCCCGGGAGAAACTGGGGTGACCAGCAGTGCCACGGTTTGATTGACCTTGGTGCCTAGGCGTGATTGACCTGGATGCATGGAGTGTGAATGCTCTGCGTGGTCTGCTGGGTGGCTGTGTGCTGCCTGGTAGGTCCTGCCTTGGCTGTGCGTCCTGGGTGCCTGGGAGAGGTCCCTCGGAAGTAATGCACGGGCGTGTGGTCGGGTGGTCGGTGTTGTTCAGAAGGGGAGATGTCGGCGTCGGCAAGGTGTCGGCAAGGGGGTCTGACCGGGAAAGACGAGACCGGTGGCAGAGGGTGAGTCAAGCCGCGTGTCTAGCGTGGGGTCTAGCGCCGGGACCAGTGCGGGGTCTAGTGCCGGGTCTAGCGTGGGGTCCACTCCCCCCACACCGCCCACAGTCGGTCACGACACCCGCGAGCATGTTCGTGACCTGTAGTGATACGCCTCGCACGCGTGCTACGAGTGCGAGACGTAGCACGGCTAAGTCGGCAAACCGCCCGCGCGGCCGCGCGGGCGGTGGCAGGCTCGGGTCCATGAGCGAGACGACCCCCTCCGCCGCGGTTCCGGTGCGCCTGATCGGCGGGCCCGAGGACTGGCACGGCGCGACCCTGTCCACCCACACCGCACAGGAGCTGGCGGGCCCCCGCGAGGATCTGGGCACCTACCTGATCAGCTCCCACGTTCCCCAGGACCACCCCGACCCGGGGGCGCGTGCGGTGTATGAGCCCGATGCTGAGCCCGGCCGGGCTGATGTGTGGTTCTTCCGGGGGTGGGTGCCCCTCGCGCCGGTGGACGCCGAGTCCCGCTCCCCGGAGCGCGAGGTGGAGCTGGAGGTGCACGTCGACGACGACGGGCTCCCGGTGGCCATCGTCGCCCGGGAGGTGCCCGACGACGTGATCCGGGTGGTGCGCGTCCTGGCCCACTGGCAGGCCTCCGGGCAGGACCAGCTGGCGCCGGAGGGCGTGTGGCACGTGGCCACCCGCGACGGCGACTGGTACCTGGCATCCCACCTGGGGGACCGGTGGACCGGCGGGCCCCTGCCCGTCCTCCAGGACCAGGAGCGCGGCGGCGATCTCTTCGCGTGAGAGGCCAAGGGCCCCGGCACCCTTGGGTGTCGGGGCTTCACCGTGACTTTGACCTGTAGTGATACGCGTATCACGCGTGCTATCCGTGCTATGCGTCGCACGGGTGCTATGTGTGCGAGACGTGCGAGGTCTACCCTCGCGGGATGGACATCTACGACCTGATCAACCAGAAGGGCGGGGTCGGCAAGACGGCCCTGACCATCGGCCTGGGCGGCGCCCTGGCCGACGCCGGGGAGCGCGTGCTCCTGGTCGACCTCGACCCCCAGGGCCACCTGACCGACGCGCTCGGGGTCCCCGAGTCACCCGAGGACGCGACCCTGTCCCAGGCCATCCTGGGCGAGTACGAGGGCCACCCGCGCGACCTCGTGGTCGCCTACCGCGAACGCCTGCACGTGCTGCCCACCGCGCTGGACATGTTCCTGCTCGACCGCGGCCTGTACATGTCCAGCGGCCGCGAACACCGGCTCAAGAACGTCCTGCAGCACCTGGAGGACGACTACGACGTGTGCCTCATCGACTGCCCGCCCTCCCTGGGCGCCACCACCGACGCCGCGCTCATCGCGGCCCGACGCCGCCCCGGCCATGGGGGCGGACTCCTGGTTCCCGTGGAAGCGGAGGACTCCTCGATCCGCGCCCTGCGGCTGCTGCTGCGCCAGATCGGCACCCTGAGCCAGGTCATGGACGTGGACATCGACGTCCTGGGCCTGGTCCCCTCCAGGTTCGACGTGCGCGACGGCACCATGGTCACCAGCGTCCTGGAGGCGTTCCGGAACCTGGGCAGCCCGCCCGTGATCGGGGAGATCCGCAAGCGCAAGGAAGTGCGGGAGGCCTGGCGGGCCAAGGTGCCGGTGACCGAGTACGCCCCCGACTCCGAGGTGGCCGGCTGGTACCGCGACCTGGCCAAGGCGGTGCGCGCATGAACGCGAAGCGCAAGGCCCCGCCCCTGCCGGACATGGGCGGGGTGAGCGACGACTGGGGCAAGATGACCGCGATGCGCCAGGACGAGCACGCCCAGGAGGAGAAGGAAGCGCCGGCACCCGTGGCCGAGGCCGCTTCCCCGGCCCGGCCTGAGCCGAAGGCGGCCGCGGCCACGGAGATGACGCGGCGCAGCTGGTACGCCAGCGCGGACGCGGTGGAGGAGCTGGCCCGGGTCGTGGACGACATCCACCACACCACCCGCGCGCCCAAGCACGAGGTCGTCTCCGAGCTGTTCCGGGCGGCCGTGGCCGCCGCACCCCGGGTGGAGAAGAAGCTCTCCACATAGCCGTGATACGCGTGCGAGGCGTAGCACCCGTGCGAGGGATAGCACGGGTGCTACGCGTATCACGAGTGTTCGCCGGGGAGTGTGGCCATCCTGTTGGCCATGGCCAGGACACCGTGGCCGGGGCGGTTGGCCATGGCCAAGGCCTGTCCGGCGGGGGCGGGGGCCGTGGCCACCGGCGTCGTCATCGTGACGACGTTGTCGTCATGGCGACGACGGATTCGTCGTCATGGTGACGACAATGTCGTCGCCGCGACGACGCGGGCGGCGGCGTGGCCAGCACCCGCCGAGTGCGCCTCGCACGCCTGCTACGGGTGATACGCGTGCGAGAAGTAGCACTCGTGCTACGCGTATCACGCCTGTTCGTGTGGGTGTGGACATCCCAGTGGTCATGGCCACAGCGCCCTGGCCATCGGTGGCCAAGAGGCGGCGGTCCGGCGGGCGCGGCCTCGGGGCGCCCGTGCGCTCCGGGCGGTGTCCGGGGTTCGATGGCCACCGCGGCCGGAGCGGCTGGCCATGGCCAAGGCCTGTCCGGCGGGGGCGGGTGGACATGGCCAGAGGCGTCATCACCACGATGACGCGGCGAGGTGGCGTGGCCAAGCGCCGCCCCCTCGTGTCCGGGGTGCGGTGGCCACGGCGCTCGTGGTGTGCGTCAGCTTTGGGGTGACGACCTTGTGGGGCGACCGGACGCCCGGCGCTTGGCGCGGGTGTGCGCGGACTGCTTGGTGATGCCCAGGACGGCGCCGATGCGCGCCCAGGAGGCCCCGGCGGCGTGCGCCCGGGTCAGCGCCGCGTCCTCCAGGCGGTCCAGGTCGGCGCGCATCTGCCCGAGCAGGGCGAGCACGGCCAGATGGCCGGCGGCGTCCAGGTGCTCGTCGGCGGTGGCGGCGACAAGTTCGGCGACAAGTTCGGCGGCCGGGGCGGTGGCCAGGCGGTCGCGCCAGTCCAGGGCGGCCTGACCCTTGGCGTACCGGGAGGTCAGGTACTCGGCCGGGCCCATCACCAGCGGGTCCCCGTCTCCCTCGCCTGCGGCGTCGGCGCTGGGCTGACGCAGCAGGTGGGCCACGCCGCCACGCGCGGCCGCGGCGATCTCGCTCGGGTCCGGGTGCTGCTGGCCCAGGTGGTCCAGGAGGGCGTCGGCCAGTGCGCCGGTTCGGCCGTCGGTGGCGTGCGGGTCGGTGCGTGCGGCCAAGTGCACGGTCAGGGCGTTCTGCAGGGTCCACCGGTCGCGGCGGCCGACCTTCCCCAGGTCCCCCGACAGCGACAGCTCGATCGCGGCGACGGCCAGGGCGCGGTGGGTGTAGGAGCGCCGCAGGTCTATCGCCTCCCCGACGGGAAGGCGCTCGCGCACCGTGTCGTCGGTGGGCCCGTCCGTCCAGGCCAGGGTCCACTCGCGGTAGGAGGTGTCGTACTCGGCGTGGGCGCGGCAGCCGGGGTGTTCCGTGGACAGGTCGGCTGCCAGACGGCGCAGGGCGTGCGATCGGCTCATAGGCGTCAGCCTAAGGCTGACGCCATGAGTTTGTCAGTCTAAGACTGACATCCTGGTGGGTGCCGTTTAGGTAGCGCCCGATCCTGTTCGGATGCCCCTCGCGCCCCCGGCGCCCGCCGCCGGGGCCCCGTTTTCCTAAACGTCACGCCTGATAAGTGAACCTTATCGGTGGTGAGGCAACCGGGGTTGACGACTTCGGGCACGAGAGAGCCCCCGGGCAACGGCGCGTTGCGCAGGGGCCTCCGTGATCCGGCCGTGACCTCGGGCGGGGGTCTACCGCCAACGGCTGTAGCAATCCTCGCCCCGATGTCAGTCCTCGTCCTTGGCCGGGGGCTGCTCGGTGCGCTCGGGCTCCGGCGCCGGGACGGGCTCGCTGGTCTCGCGCGGCTCACCGGTAGACCGGCCGCCTATCCCAATGCCGCCCTTGGCGGTGGGGGCGAAGGCGAGGGGCGGGGTAGGGGGTGTGAACACGGGTGCTCCTTCCCGGGGCGCCGTGGTGCGCCCGCTCCCTGAGCATGCACTGGCCCCGGCCGCGCCGTGTCCGGCAACGGCCACTCGGCAGGAGCTACTCGCCGGTCACATGTCCTGTTGCCGGGCGTTCGGGAGCAGCAGGCCAAGCCGGAAGAACACCGACTACTCGATTACCGGCCCCCGCCAGATTCACCCCCTACGGATCCAGTGAGCGGGGTAGGTTTCTCCTATCTATTCCGGATCGGAGCCCCGTGTGTTGAAGGCCTTCGCGTCCATGTTCAACCTGTCCGGACGCACCCCCCCCTATGTGCCTCCGCCGCGCCACACCCCCCGCCCCCAGGACCCCGACCTGGAATGGGACGCCCTACCTGAGCACGTGCGTGAAGCGGTGATCGCTCGGCGGCGGGCCTGGCTATTCCAGGCCGGGATGCAAGACCAGACCACAGACAAGCCACGGGCGACCACGTCGCCCCCTCAGGTGAAGAGCGAGGGGCCCCGACTTAGCCGTAATCAACTCACTACCCTGATCGCTTTTTCGCCCATATTCATCGCACTGATCACGGTCACCTTCATGCTGAGGGACGCGGGGATGATATCGATCGGGCTCTTGTTGATGCTGGGGCTGGGCTTTTCCATCTGGGCTCTGGCTACGGGGTTCTTGCTGGCCGTGGCCAACGGCAAACGTAGACAGGATCGACGCGGCCGTCCCTACCGGCACCTCTCTAGGGACTTTACTAAGCCCCCCGCCCCTGACCCCGTCATAGCTCCCGGGCGCGCCTATTCACCGGGCTTCAAAATCCATGACCGGGATGAGGTCCCCCGTGACTGATCTGGCTTCCGCTTCGAACGGGTCCCCCGATGAGCCACAGGACAGTCCCAGGCAGGACACGACCGCGTCCTCACTGAGAAGGCTGCCCTCTGGCATGGATGCCGAGCTGCGCCGTCTGGAGTACACCCACGAGTTGGACGTGGAGGACCGGCGCCTCAAGGAGAAGTATATGGAGATGGAGGATCGACGCGTCACCCGTGGACAGTGGATGAGTTTCACCATCTCATTGCTGATTCTCGGTGTGCTGTTCGCAGCGGTAATGACCGGCGCCCATGCGGCCGCCGCCGTCCTGGCCGGAAGCGCCATCACGGTGGGTGTCGGATCCTTCGTCTACAACAACCGTCACGAACCCAGCGCACAGCCCCAGCCTCAGCCTCAGGGTCAAAAAACGGCTGCTCCGATCCCCGAGGCCGTGACCTGACCCTGCACACCATCGAGCCCTCGCAACCCTCGGTTGCGGTGGCTTCCGAATGGCGGTCGCCGCGGCCCCGTGCGGTCTCGGCCGGGGCGGGCTGCCCCTGGATGTAGAGGGCTCGGGCCCACTCCGGGGGTGAACCAAGTACGGCCGGAAGGGGTAATGCGCTTTCATCCGATGAAGGATTCCTTCGTCTGATGAAGTCCAGCGCCGCGAAGGGCGGTGCTGACCGCACTGATAAGAGCAGTTACCAGCGGCCAGAACCAGGCAATACCGGAACGAACCACACCGAATCGCTAGACCACTCCGAGCGGCCGGATTGGTCTACCTCCTGACCTGCGGGAACGTCAGTCCATTGCCGCTTTCCGGCGTACTTGGTTCGCCCCCCGGTTCCGCCCCAGTGCCGCGGCCGCCGATCCTCCCCGGGGTGCCGGCACTTCCGTGGGCGTCGCGACGCCGACCTTCTGACCGACATCTACCGATCCAAGCCACACCTGAAGGACATCGACTGCCCACACTCCGAGGCACTAGACCCAATGCCACCCCGAGCCACCATCCAGGAGCCACGCACCTAGGCATCTTGATCACCAGACGATTAAACCTAGGCACTATGCCGATCACACCGTGGCACCACTCATGCCCGTGTTGTCGTCCGGGACGTATATCCCGGGTGCTCAGTCCTCCCAGATCCGAGCGTCCTGAATCACCTCGGTCAGCGCGATGGTCCTGCGGAGCACGTGGTCCAGGCCCCCCACGGGGAAGCGGCCCTCGCGCACCGCTGTCTCCACCGCGTGCAACACAGCGCACACCTCGGCCGCTGACTCCAGCCGTACCGGCCGCTCCACCTCCACTGGCACTTCGACCTGGACGGTGCGCACCCGGCCGTGCGCGGGGACGGGCACCTCAATGCGGGCGCTCCTGGTCGCGGTGCGCGTCACGGTCTCCCGGATCACCTCGCGGACGGGTTCGTCCTCGAGGCGGGCGGACCCGTCCGCTCGGTCGCGCTCTTGGCGGGCTGCCGCGCTGCGCACCTCCCACGCCCGGTTCCGGTGCGCCTTGCCGCAGTAGCGGGGCGGGCGGCCGCGGCCGGAGTAGGACACCTCTGAGCCGCACCAGTCGCAGGTGCGACTCAGCAGTCGCGTGCGGGTGGTCTGCGTGACGCGCGGCGTGCCGACGTAGGGGCGCCCCTCGGGGTCGGTGTCGGGCAACTGGAGGCCGTCGTGGTGGTGTTCGTCGTCCATGGCGGCACCGTACCGACCCACACCCTCTTGCGTCCCGGACGTATCCGGCATCACTAGTAGTGCCACGGTGTGTGGAGAGTCGATGCTGACGCCCCGGGGGCAGGGTGGTCCTCGGTGGCTGATCAGTTAGGTTCGTTCATATCGGGCTCTTGGTGTGGATCTTCGGTCGATTTGGCCGTGGCCTTGTGCTTGGGAGGTGTCTCCCATGCCTGGGGGATGAGCAGGGTTCGAGGCATCGCGTGCACCTTGGCCTCCAGGAGGCCATCGGGGCACGCCCCTCGATCTCGTCGGAACTGTGCCAGGTCACCCGCGAACCCACCCCAACCGAAGTCCACCTGCCCGCTGGTGAACTCGGCCTCGGTGAAGTCCACCTGCCCGCTGGTGAACTCGGCCTCGGTGAAGTCCACCCTTCCGCCCTTGAACTCGGCCCCCCGGAAGTGCGCCTGCCCGTCGGTGAAGCGAGTTCCGCGGTAGGACACCGTCCCGTCGGCGAACTCGGAATCGACGAAGCCCACCTTCCCGCCAGCGAAGCGGGCCGCATCGAAGTGCACCTGCGCGCCAGCGAAGCGGGATCTAAGGTAGAACACTTTTCCGCCAGCGAAGCGGGCCCCGGAGAAGAGCACCTGCCCGCCGGTGAACTCGGCATCCTGGAAGGAGACCAACCCACCGGTGAAGCGGCCCCTGTTGAAGAACACCCGTCCGCCGGTGAACTCAGCCTTGTAGAAGGACACCTGCCCGCCGGTGAAGCGGGCCTCGTAAAAGTCCACATCTCCGCTGGTGAAGTGGGCCTCGTTGAAGAGCACCTGCCCGCCGGTGAACTCGGCATCCTGGAAGGAGACCAACCCACCGGTGAAGTGGGCCCCGGTCAGGTTGCCACCGTCGAAGACGGCGCCTGTGAAGTCGTAGTCCTTGCCACGCCAGCGGGTGGGCTCACGCAGGTGGTTGCCGATGATGCGAATGATGGTGTGGCGCACTTCCCGGAACGAGGCGACCTCCAGCTCACGCACACGGTGTTCCTCGCATCGAGCCTTGCTGGCGTTCTTGGGCAGCGCCTCAGGGGCAGGGGTGTAGGGCATGCGCAGGTAGGCGCAGAGCACGTCGATGACCATCTGCACCAGGTCCTCGCGGCCTTCGGGCGCTTCGTCGGCCAACCGGGCCAGGGCGTGGATCCCGGCCAGGCGCACGGCTGCGTGATCGCTGCCCAGTTTGTCGCTAGCGCTGTCAAAGCTGTCGGTGAACAGCTTGGTGACTTCGCGCTGTTCGCCGTTCTCTGTGGTGCGTTGGCGTCGGTAGGCGATGACCAGTAGTGCCACACCACCCAACCCGGCCACGATCGCGAACGCGCGGGTCGCGATCGCGTCCAGGTGCTTGGGGGCGAGGTTCTCGAGCTGCTGCCAGTTGGGGGCGCCCAGCAGCAGCCAGGCCAGGGCGGTCAGGGCCGTGACCGCTCCTGCGGCCACCGTCCAGGCGGCCAGGATCAGCCAGATGAGTCGCCTCGGCGAGGTGCGTTTCTTCTTCGCACCGGCCACGCCGGCGGCCAGGAGTACAGTGCACACCCCCAGAGCGGCCAGGCGCCAAGCCTGGCCGGGAGTGAAGCCGAGCAGGTCCCATGCCGTTACAGCTAGAGGCCACAACGCCACCAAGCCCCCAAGTCCGCCGAGGATGATGGCGGTCCAGGACAGGTCGCTTCGGCGTTTGGCAAGGTGTTCCCGCAGCTGTTCGGCTCGCTTCCGCCACGGGAGGGTGTCGGCAGGTGGGGAGGGTGCGGCGGCCATGGTGTGACCGTAGCCAGTTGCATGGAGGGTGTGGACGTCTGACCGAATATGGCCACCCCTGCCTCAACCCCCGTCGTCTAGCCATGCCAGCAGGCGGATCCCCCAGCCCCGGTCAGCAACAGTGCGGCCTCCGCCTAATCGCCGAGGTCTTTTCCGAGGGAAATCCTCGCGTGCGCGAGGAGCAAGTTAATAACGCAGCAGAACTGCGTGCCCCATCGGGTGCAATCCCACAATAATGCAACCCAGAATGACAACCGACTGCCATCGGGTTGCATTCTGGGAAGCAAGAAGTGGAATTCTAAGCTTTGCCTACCACCCCCAGAGCCACTCGAACAACCTGGAAGCAACCTGTCTGAAGAGCGCAGATAGCGCCAGGGGGACCACGAACAGACCGATGCGACGCCAGTCGCTCCTGCGCTTGGGCATGGGCTGCCCCTCCGATCATTGATCACAGTATGCGTCGGATAGCCAGAGTCAAAAAGAGAGTAGCGCACCACCCTGCAATGGATGTGCCCAAGCAGATCAGTCCATGTTTTTCAGGAAAAGAGGAGGCCATTCTATTTAATAAAACAGCCGCACTTCGTGCTCCATCGTTGGAAGCCCATGGGATTCCAACAACATGGGCCTGACCTGCGAAGACGCCTCACTCCCCCAGTTCTCATGTGCCTTGCGTCACATGCCGATCTCGGAGTGGCCAAACTCGAGGCTTTCCCTGCACACGACGGCGGCGGCCACCAGGATGGACCCATGACAAACACCTTCTCGACAGACGCCACCGTGACCGTGCGCCTCGTGGGAGGCCATCCTCAGTGGGACGGCGAGACCCTCACCTACTCCCGCGCCTCCGTCCACGGCGTTCCTCTGGGCGACGTGGGCGCGCTGCTGATGATCCCGGACGGGTCCTACCCCGACCATCTCTCCATGCAGGAGGGGGTCGACTGGCGGGCTCACTACGCCCCCGACGCGGACGACACCCGCGAGACGTGGACCTTCCAGGGATGGATTCCCAGCTGAAACCGCACACCGTTCCACCGGACCACCAATACACCGGTGTAACTGCACGCCGGTAAGCCGGTGTACTGGTGGATCGGTAGACCGGTGTGCGGGATACTCCACGACATGAGCGATGAACCGAAGATCTACACGGTCGCCAGCTACAAGGGCGGCGTCGGCAAGACCACGATCGCCAGCGAGCTGGCCTACGCCCTGGGCGCCGTCCTGGTGGACCTGGACTGGGACCGCGGCAACGCCACCCGCGCGTGGGGGTACCGCACCGAGGAGCGCTCCAACGCGCCGCTGCTGGACGCCATCGAGGCCGGACGCACCCCCCGCCCGCGCAAGGGTGTGCGCAAAGCGGACCTAGTCCCCTGCCATGAGGACTTCGTGGACATGCAGCCCGCACCCGATGCCATGGCGGCGCTGATCGAGCGGTGGGCCAAGGAATGGGGCCGCGACGTCGTGGTCGACACCCACCCCGGCGGCAGCCCCTCGACCCTGGGAGCGATGGCGGCCGCGCACCGCATCGTGGTGCCGGCGCCCTTCGGAGAGAAGGAGCACGAAGCCCTGGAAGGGATGGTGCAACAGCTGGCCGACTACCCGCTGATGGTCATCCCCTCCCGGGTGCCGCCGGTGCCACCGGCCCGCGACATCGACCGCCTGCGTCGCATCACCCAGGCCGCGAACGTTCCGGTCGGCCCGCCGGTGTCGCACTACGTGTGGCTGCCCCGCCGCTCCCGGCGCATGGCGGTCAGCGCAGCGCCGGTCTCCAAGCAGGGGCGGCCCTTCGCTGACGAGATCGCCGCGGTCGCCCAGGCGGTGGCCCAGTGAGCAACGGCCTGGACGACCTGTCCAACCGGCGCCGGCGGGGCCGCACGGCTCCACCGCCCAAGCACCCGCGGTCCGAGCAGCCCCCGCTCCCCGAGACCGAACCCGTCCCCGATTCGGCACCGGAGCCTGTGGTCGAGCCCGCCCGGCAGCCCCGGTCTAAGGCACCCGCGCCCGCCCTCCGCCAGGACCCTGGGCGCAGCGATGCCACCCGGGCCAAGCGGGCCCCGTCCGTTGAGGCGTACCTGGACGAGCCCCTCATGGACTGGCTCTGGCAGGTCGAGGCGGAAGCGGTGGGGCAGCGCATGCGCTCCGTCAACAGCCCCGTCGTGCGCCTGGCCCTACGCCGCCTCCAGGAGCAGATGAGCCCGGCCGAGGTCGTCCAGGCCCTCCGGGAGAACAAGCCCGCTCCCACGGGGAAGCCAGGGCGCCCGCGCCGTTGACACCGGTCAACCGGCACATAGATACACCGGTGTATTGGTGGAACTGCATACCGACATACCGGTGCTTGCAGGGCTGTGACCTGAGGCGTGGCCCGCGCCGCAGTAGTGGTTCGGGGAAGCCGCCAGAGCCTGGAGACACAAGAGCCCCGCACAACGGTTGGCACATTCCAAAGGTCGTTGCGCGGGGCTTTTCCATGCCGGTCCTCGAGGCACCTACTACGGGTTCACATGCCCGTGACGGTCACCGCTTGGTGCCAGCCTGGCTGAGCAAGTGCTTGATCCACTGCTCGTCTACGAGAGCCAGCCGCCCCTCATGCTCATCCCGCAGGTTCTGTAGGTTGCGGGCATAGCGCTTGATGTCTCGACGGTCCCCGCGGTTCAACGCCTCGTCGAGCAGCAGCGCCGAACTTTGGAGCTTGCCGGAAAGACGCTCCTCCGTCCGGGATTCCTGAGCCTTCCGGAAAGCCGGCTTCGGCGTCGAAGGGCGCGGGCGAGTGGGCGTTGTGGCCCGACGTCGGACTGGGGGCCGCTGAACTCGGAGGTCCGACTCAAGAGAGGCCGCCCTCTCGCGTGGCACAACAGGTGCGGGTTCAGGCCTCTCCTGTACGACTGTTTGTGCCTGGGCCGGGACACGCCCGACCGCAACCGGAGCCTCGACAGGGTGAAGGGGGCGGTTCGGGGCAGGCACGTACCGTTCGGCACTGCCCCATCCCTCCTCGTTCGCTCCTGCGCGGAGGAAGACCTCCATGGTGGGAGCGGCGTTGCCGTGGTCCGCGAACCGGATCAGGCCGTAGGACACTCCGTACTTGTCCAAGAGCATCCGCACCAGGCTGTTGTCCTGGTGCACGAACCAGTCCCACTCGCGCGCCCGCGGGGCCTTGGCGTCCTGTAGGACCCTGTCGTCAGTCGCATCGCCCAGCACGATGCGGGTGTCCCTGGGGTCTCCGGGGGAGCTGATGTGCATGAAGCGAGCGTCGCACCCCCTGACGTTGTCGAAGAGGTTCATGTGCCCCTCAGCCAAGCCGCGTGCCTGCCGCCAAGGGCTGAGCGCGGACCAGGCGGCCAGCGGGTCGAAGTCGCGCCAGCCCCGGCGCCGCTCCGAGAGAGGGCAGTCCGCAGCTTTCGCGCCGCGGTGGAAGAAATGCGCGACCTTGTCCAGGGGGAAGCGGGCGGACAGCTGTCGGCCGCAGCCCCCCTGGTGCGTGCCGCACCAGTAGTGGGAGTCGGGGTCGTATTCGACTTTGGCCTGGTCGCGGTCGGTGGGCAGGTAGAAGGCCTTCTTGGAAGCTGCGGTGGGACCCACCACGGCCGTCTGGACCCGACGGGTGTCCTGTGCTGCGGCCGAGACCGAGCGGAAACTGGTCAAGCGAACTCCTCCTAGTAGGGGCGGGCAGCTTGTTCGATGCGGTGTTGCAGAGTGTCACGACCACCCAGGAACGAACCACTACATCTAGTGCCTTGCCCCTTTACTATGGACTACATCTAGGACAATCGGACTTGGGTTCAACGAAAGGCCAGCTCAAGAGGCGCGTCGTCTCACCCGACGTGATGCGCGCAGGTCCAGGTACGACCCGGTGGCTTTGATCAAGCCGGGTAACCGGTGAACCGTTACACAGATACACCGGTGTATTGGTGGATCGGCCCACCGGCACACCGGTGTGTATAGAGCTGCGAATGAGGTTCGGCGAAACCCGCTGCGGTACCGTCTTGCTCCCGCTACGGTGCGCGGCGTTCCCACCTCTGGTCGAAGAGGACTGCCGACGATCCTGTCCCGATACTCCCTAGACTGGCAATGCCGCAGGTCAGCGGATTCTACCCACTGACCTGGGTGTTGTTTCGATAGACGTGTTCGGGTATAAATTCAGGGGCGGAGGTCTTGCCGGACCCCCACCCCCAGAGAGTGGACTCGTGCCGCCTGCCAGCGAAGTCGAGTCACCCTGTTACTGAAGGCTCAGATGCGGCTCCTTAGAGGAACCCGCTACCTGGGCCTTCATTCATGAACCACTCAACGTGGTTCCAGAGTTTGGCCGATCCAGTCCAAATCAACTGGAGGAGCGCTGCGGTTTTCACCGCAGTAGCGATCTTGCTGGCGACCCTGCGCAGGAAGTTGGCCTTCTTCGGCTGGATGTCGTCCATCTTCGTTCTTCACCTCCTTTCCAAGGGTGCTGTCGCGCAGCCTGAACTGGCTGCTCACGTGGTAAACGTTGACCTCAGACCACCCAAGGGGGGCCAGAGGGGCCTTGATCCGCTGCTTCTCCACGGTGACGAGTCCTTCCCGTTCGAGTTCCTTGATGCCTCGCGCTGTGGTGTCGGCCGAGAAGCCGTACCACTCCTGCATCCGTTCCATTCGCAGTCCCTTCACACCAGCCGAGGGGCCGGCCAGCAGGACCAGCAGCATCGCCAGCCCAGGCAGAGCCAACCGATCGGCATAGCCTTCGAGCCAGAACCAATGAGGTAGCTGGAAGTAGGCGCTGCGGTCCCCGTCCTTGCCGGGGCGTGTGTACGCCTCTTCGCTTCCGTCCTCCCGAAGAAGTGTGGCCGTGATGGTTGGACTCTGCCCTTTGCGTCCTTTTCGGCTGCGGCCCAGGAGCTTGCGTTCCTCGAGACGCCCGAAGGCCTTCCAAACCGAGGCGCGGGCAGTGGTCTCCGATGCATGTTCGGTGAACCCGATCGCCCGAGCCCAGACGAGGCTGTCCCTGCTGGTTGCCCAACTGTCGTCGTTGTGACTGCTGGTCAGAGCGAGAGCAAACAGATACGTCAACAGTCCCCGGCGGTCCCTGCCGATGACGAAGGCCGCCAACGGACCCTCCCGTCGCGCGGCTCCGCGCGGAGCCTGAACGAAGGCTTTGCGCACAGGGGTGGCCTTGCGACGCGTGCCCCGCAGGAGAGCCTCCCGGGTCTCCAACGTTGATGCTTTCAGCATCGCGCCGATCTGCTCTCTCATGTCCGGGACCTTACGACATCTAGCAGGTCAAGCCAATCGCAGTAAAGATCCAGAAAAGTCGTTTCAGCGGTAGTAGTGTAGATAACCATGACAATGACACTGGAAGGACCTCTGACGAGAGCAGTGTCAACAGCTCGGGTTTCCCGAGGAACGATCCAGCGAAGCAGTTAGAGGTCGAAGGCACCTCTGTCGACGCCTGCCCGCGGTTCTATGCCAACATCCTCAGCTTCTGGGTTCTGACTTTCGGTAACTTGACTTACCGAAAGCTAGAATTCGGACATTGACCCCACCTCTCCCACCCCTGGAAGGTCCCCTGTGACGACCGAGCACACCACCGAGCTGATCCCGTGCCCCGACGACGACACAGTCGAGGGGGTCGTCGACGCGGTGGTGGTCGACGGCGGCCAGGCGCTCGTTCTCCCCGACGACGCGTTGACCGAGTCCGCGGCCGCGCGCGTGGCGGACGGGTGGGCGGTCTCCACCCGCACCGGCTACGCCCGCGACTGGCGCACCTTCACCGCCTGGTGCTCGACCACCCATCGCGCCCCGCTCCCGGCGACGGCCGAGACGCTGGCCTCCTACACCGACCACCTCGCCAGTGCCGGGGCCGCCCCGGCGACCGTGGACCGGGCCCTGGGCGCCATCGCCTCCCGCCACGCCGCCGCCGGACACGCGGTGTCCACGAAGGCCGCGAGGATGGTGCTGCGTTCCTACCGCCGCGAGTGGGCCGGGGCAGGCGGGCGCAGGAAGCAAGCGCCGGCGCTCTCGGTCGAGGACCTGCGGGCCATGCTCGACGCGGCCGGGCAGGACTTGGTCGGCCTGCGCGACCGCACACTCCTCCTGTTGGGCTACGCGATGATGGCCCGCCGCTCCGAACTGGCCGCCCTGGACATCACCGACCTGCGCACCGTCCCCGACGGGTTGGAGGTGTTCGTGGCCACCTCCAAGACCGACAAGGACTCCGCCGGGACGACCGTGGCCATCCCCTACGGCACGCACCTGTCCACGTGTCCGGTGCGCACCGCGAGCGCCTACCTGGCCACGCTGGCCAACGCCGGTGTCACCACGGGTCCGCTGCTGCGCTCAATCGACCGGCACGGCCGCCTGGCCGGCACCCCCGACGCCGCAGGGCGGGGCACGGGGCGCATGTCCGGGGCCGGGATCAACCTTGTGGTCAAGCGCCTGGCCACCGCCGCCGGGATCGAGGGCGTGACCGCGCACTCCCTCCGAGCGGGGCCGGCCACCGCAGCCGCGGCCGCCGGGGTCCCCCGGGCCTGGATCGCCCGCCAGGGCCGGTGGTCGGAAGCCTCCACCGCCGTCGACTCCTACATCCGTCCGGCCGATGCGTGGCGCGACAACCCCATGCGCAAGGTCGGGCTGTGAGCGCACCCGGTCCAAGACACCACAGGCATGTCAGGCTTAGCTTGACAGCTCTACGCGTCAGGCTTAGCTTGACGCCATGAGTCGCTCCCGCACACCCCAGGCCCTCCGCCGCCTGGCCGCCGACCTGACCGAGCGCTACCCCGGCTGCCGCGCCCAGGCCGAACCCGCCTCGGGCGGCAGCTGGGAACTGCGGTGGACCGACGGCCCCAGCATCCCGCTCGTGCGCACCCAGGCCGCCGCGGCCGCCCCGGACACGGACGTGGAGCTGTTGCGCACCCACAGCCCGCGTGCCTGGGCCCTGGCCGCCATCCGCGCCTGCCTGGCCGGTCAGATCCGCCCCGGAACTGACGGGCCCGCGCTGGTGTGGCGCCTGGAGGAGCCCCTGGCCGCCACCGAGGACCCCGACCAGGCCCCCGAGGGTGAACGTCTGGGGAAGATGGCCGAGGAACTCCTGGCCCAGGCCCAGGACACCCTTCTCCCGCACCTGTTCCTGGCGCCCGTGGCCACCGACGGGGCGGCCCACCTGCTCACGCCCTTTCAAGCCAAGCCCGGGGCCGAGTCGGGGCCGCTGGTGATGAGTCCGGCCGAGCACCTCACCGCCCGCTACGCGCGGGGCCAGGACGTCCGCGAATGGCGGTTCCGGCTGCGCACCCTGCCCGTGGCGGACCTGGTGGCCGCAGCCCAGGCCGATAAGGACCTGGACCGGGCCGGACGCCTGGCCGTGCTCGGGCTCCTGGACGACATGCGCCAACTGTGGGAGTCCACCGAGGCGGGCGCGTTCGCCTCGGCCCGCGACACGGGCGCTCCCGGCGGCGCGGCGTCCTGGGCCCAGATCGGCGCGGTGCTGGGCATCAGCCGCCAGGCCGCCCACGAGCGCGGCACCCGCCGGGCCCAGGGCACCCCCGCACGACTGTCAAGCTAGCCCTGACAGCTGCGGCGCCGCACCGGCCCGCCCCCCGGGGGAGCGTCATCACCGTGATGACGCCTCTGGCCAGCGCCTGCCATCGTGGCCACGACCTTGGCCATGGCCAGGTGCTGTCCGGCGCGATGGCCACCCTCCCCTCCTGATGCCGTAGGTACGGCATGCCGTAGACACGTCACCCTGTCCATGTCCGGACACCGTCTGGCCATCGTGGCCACGGGCCCGGCCATGGCCAGGACCTGTCCGGCGATGGCCAATAGGCGAACGGTCCCGCACCTCAACCAGAGGTGCGGGACCGTCGTACACGCCCGGGACGTCGGCTTACTTCTTCTCGTCGCCGATGGTGTCGTCAATGACCACCTCGGGGGCGGGCTGATCTTCTCCCGTGCGGGCGGTGATCTGGTCGACCACCTCGGAGATGGCGGTGTAGACCCGTGCGGCCGCCGCCTGGTTCTCAGGGGTCTCCGCCTCGATGCCGTAACCGTGGGCATCGTTGTCGAGGTGGTTCATGTACTCCACGAGCTGGGTGCCGGTGAGGTTGACCCGCACCAGGCCACGCTCACCTTCCTCGCCTTTCAGCGGGACCGGCTCCAGCTCGTCCAGTTCGGCTTCGTATGTGGGCTTGGTCTGCTCCCACAGGCCCAAGGGCATCACGATGGACATCGAGGCGGTGCCCGCGGCCCGGGCGAGCCGGTCGCCTTGTTCGGGTGGGGTGTTCACGCAGCCGGTCAGGGCCAGGGCGAGGAGGCCCGCGAGGGCGGCGCCGCGAAGGCGCAAAGTGGTGTGGGTGTTCAGCACGAGGTGATGCTAGGGAGCTGGCCACCCCGACGGCGGGCGAATCCCAAAAGTGCAGCCCATTGGGGGTGGGTTGTCGCTTTTGCGTTCGCGGGGTCCGCACCCCGACCCGTACCAGCAGGTTCCAGTGCGGGGCTTCGCCTCGTCCGGGTGCCTCATCTGAGGTCGAGGATCTGGAACCCGAGCAGGTCAGAGCGTGACGTACCTACGGCATTCCGTAGGCACGTCACCGGGTGGACGAGATTGGGCACGACCCGGACGGACTCGCCCACCCGACGCCGTTGCCGCAGGCCAGACCCCGGGGTGGGGGGGTGACTCCCCCCTCCCCGCCCCCTCAGAGCACCGGGAAGGTGCTGCCGCACGCTGTTTGTACGGGTCTGGGGAATCTGGGCTCCCCAGGGCCAGTGCCCCAACATGGACATTTTCGGCATTGTTACCTAAAGTGCGCGTTGCCCATGGAAGTTCCTACTGAGCGTGGTGACGGGGATGTCCGGTTACGCTGGCCGTATGGAGCGCACACTGCACCTGGCCGTCACCGTGACCCCGGACCTGGAGGTCGGCGGGTTCGTGGCACGCGCGGTGGATGTCGAGGTCGCCTCGCAGGGCGAGACCCGGCAGGAGGCCCTGGACGCCCTCACCGAGGCGCTGGAGCTGTACTTCGAGGACGAGTCCGAGGACGCCGTCGAGCGTCTGTCTACAGGCACCACCACGGTCGCGGAGATCGACATACGCTTGCCTGCGTGAGCCCCTCCCGCATCCCCGTCGCGTCCGGCGCCCAGGTCATCGCCGCGCTCAAGCGTGTCGGCTTCGAGCACGTGAAGACCAGAGGCGACCACGCCAAGCTCCGGCGGGACGAGAGGGTCGTGTTCGTGCCTTTGCACCGGGAGCTCAAGCGCGGCACCACCGTGTCGGTGCTCCGACAGGCTGGGCTCACCGGCGACGAACTCCGCGAACTCCTGTGAGCGACGACCCCGAGGTCGAGCACCTGGCCGCCACGCTCCGCCGCCGCCGCGAGGAGTTGGCCGGCGCTTCGGGTGTGCGGATCGGCCGGGGGTCCGTGGTGCACGAGCTGGCCACGCACATGTGGGCCGGGGTCGCGGTCCCGGCGGTGGCCTGTCACGCGGCCGTGGACCCGCTGCGGTTGACGGCGGCCGCCGGGCCGGTGTCGTGCCGACGGTGCCTGCGGCGGGGCCTCCAGGAGCAGCGGCAGGTGCCGGGGCAGCTGTCCCTCCCCGACGAGTAGACCGGCGTGGAACATGACAGCTGACCCTCCCGGAGTAGATCGGGGCGGAGGCCGAACGCGACATCCCCGCCGTGGGACCGGTCGAACTCGTTGGTCAGGATCGACTCGTCGTAGAGGTCGACCGGTGGTCGAGGTGCTGGTCGACCTCAACAAACACATCACGGGGAGAAACCACACAAGGACTCAATGCAATATATGTCTTGTTTAAGACAACCAGGCTAATATGGCTCATATCATACGTTTAGGGCCACTACCTGCAACTTCCCTGATTTTCCCTGCACACAGTGCGGTAAAGTGACTCAGGAAAGTCGAACGTGGGAGCTATGTCTGTTTAAAGCACCATTCGACAAAAAGGGGCCCATGCGCGCGCAACGCATGAGCCCCGGGGTACTGCATACGAGGCCCCCTCGGTCAGAGGGGGCCTCCTCCTTGCCACCAGTCCTTCATGGCCTCCACGGCGACCCGCACAAGGGCCTGGACCACGCCCGCGATGATGGGCGGTGCCCACCATGGCCCGTCAGGTCGTTTCTGTGGTGATGACATGCTCACTCCTTTCCGGTTCCAATGCCTCTCAGCAGAGGAGGGACGACCAGTCCCGCGGGGGCTGGTCGGTTTTCACCGGGTTCGTGTGAGCGACTCCTAATCTAGCGTCTTCTCACACCGGCTTTCCGTACCTCCGTGAGCCTCACGCATCCGGTTTTGACGTCTTTGTGGCGATAAATGCTTCGCTTTGGGTTCGTTTGTTACAACCTGGCACCATAAAAAATTACTGATCCCAGCTTGGGCCGGAAGGCCTGCTTGCCGTCTTGGCCTGCGCCCTCGATCGGCAGGCTTGGCTCAACGCGGGGTTCGACCGGTGGTCGACGCAGACGCGAACGTGACCGACACTCTGGCTCCCCAGGAACACCATCGATGTTCACGGGATTACTGGATTCCGTGAACCAGGAGTGCGCGACCTGCGGTGATGGGAACTGTTCGGGGGTTTTGTCAGCGTGCAGACAGCTCCACCCGCGCGGCTGTCGTCCTGGCGCCCGTCCGCGATCCGGACGCCCCTCCGGGGGTCGAGGAGGATTACTACAGGATTTGGCGGTAGCGGCGTGATCAG
This sequence comes from Nocardiopsis sp. NPDC058631, assembly GCF_042716955.1. Lineage (NCBI taxonomy): Bacteria > Bacillati > Actinomycetota > Actinomycetes > Streptosporangiales > Nocardiopsidaceae > Nocardiopsis > Nocardiopsis sp. NPDC058631. The sequence continues at coordinate 58,930 of NZ_JBHXQY010000026.1, forward strand.
GCTGAGAGCATGGGCGCAACGGATCATCTGGAGGCCCTGTGGCACCCCCGAAGCCCCGTATCACCTGCTGCTTGTGCCGCAAGCGTGTCCCCGCGAAGGATGATGTCTATCCCCTGGACGCTGAGTGGCAGCGCCGGTTCCCGGACATGATCGGCACCCTGGCGTGCCACGAGTGCGCCCTGCACACGCCGTGGTCGTGCCTGAAGGACCACCGGTCCTTCGAGGAGGAGTTCGTCGAGGGCCACATCCGGGCGGTCCACGAAGGAACCGACAAGCCCAAGCCCACCGACTTCGACGCCTGGAGCCATGTCGGAGTGCCCGGCTCGCACAGCTACGCGGTCATCGCCTTCCCCTGGTCCGGATTGGTCCAGGGCTCGGAGGCGTACCTGCGCCACACCGCCCGCCGGCGCGGGGTCGACGCCGACGTCGCCCGACAACTCCAGCGGGTGCTCACCGAGTGGGACGCCCGGACGCCTCGCACAAACGACCGGTTGTGAGAGCCCTGCGAGACGTTCGCCGCGTGTGTCGTTTCCGCAGGTGAGTATTCGCAGAAGTCCTCTCGAAACCGATGTGTTGTGCGAGGGGGTTCTGAGAGACTCCCGTCATGGATCTGACGCCCGACCAGGCCGCGCGAGCGGTCGAAGGCCACGACTGCCCCAACTGTGAAGCGCCCGCCGGCACCCCGTGTCGCACCCGGGGCGGCAAGACGGCCGCGAAGTACCACACCCCCCGGTTCGTCCTGGTTCCCGCGCTGCGCGAGGAACTGGACGTCGCCGTCCCCGCGGGCCGCGGGCCCGGCCGGGCCTGGACGCAGGGGCCCGCGCTCGCGGTGGTCCCTGCGCCGTCCACCGCGGCGGCCGTGCGCATCGGCTACGCACGCACCTCGACCGCCCGCCAGGAGCTGGCCAGCCAGCTCGACGCCCTGCATCGCGCGCAGTGCCACAAGGTGTTCTCCGAGCAGATCAGCACCCGCGTCAAGGTGCGGCCCGAACTGGTCAAGGCGCTCGCGCTGGCCCACGAGTTCAAGGAGGCTGCCCCCCACACTCCGGTCATCCTCACCGTTCACGAGCTCAAGCGTCTGGCGCGCAACGCCGCCGAGCTGATGTCGCTCTCCGCCGACCTCCAAGCTGGCGGTATCCAGCTCGAACTCCTCACCGGGCCGCTTACCGGCATCTACGATCCCAACGGCATGGGTGCGATGTTCTTCGCCGTGCTCGCCGTGGCGGGCCAGATCGAACGCAACTACATCCGGGAGAAGACCCTCGAAGGGCAGGTCATCGCCGCCGCGAAGGGCAACCACGGCGGACGGCCCAAGGTCATCGACGAGGACATGCTCACCTTCGCCCTCGCGCTGAAGGACAAGGGTGTGCCCGTCCCCGAGATCGCCAGGAAGCTCACCATCAAGGTCGGCAAGAACGCGGGCAGGTCCCCCTCGGTCGCCTCGCTCTACCGAGCCCTGGCGGAAACCGAAGCAGTGGACGAGGACCTGCCGCTCAGGCCCAAGCCTGCCCGCATCCGGGTGCCCGGCGAGTAGGACTTCCCGCCGGTTTGCACCTGTTGGCCATGGAGGCGCTGGTCAGTGCGCGCCGAGGCAGTTCGGGTCGTGGCAGGCGCCCAGGGCCGTGGACCGGTCCTGAGGTGGGGTGTCCTGCCATTCGGAGCGGATCGCCTGGAGCCGGTCCAGATCCTCGGCCAGGTCCGGCATCCGTTCGCGCAGGCGATCTGCCCAGGCCGCGGTCAGGGCACGACCGTTGGCGTACAGTTCGCCGTCGCGTCCGCCCACGGCCAGCAGGCCCCCGTGCTCGGACGGGGTGACCATCGCCCCCGCTCCGTCGCTGATGAGGCCCTGGGCGATCAGGTCCTGCGTCGCTTCCTGGGCTCGTTGCAGGGCCCCTTCGTCCACTGCGGGCACCGGTGCGGCCGCTCGGGGGGCACCCAGGGCGGACACACCGTCCTCGGGAGCGCCGGCCAGGCCCCGGCCGCTGATCTGGCTGCGTTCGTAGAAGGTGACCATCTCGGCCAGCAGCGGCATCTGGGCGCGTAGCCGGTCGGCCACCGTCGGGGTGAGCCTTTCGCCGTTGGCCAGCACCTGCCCGCTCTTGCCCTCGGCCACCGAGAGCACCCCCGCGTCCGGGGCAAAGTGGTACTTCACGTCCTGGCCGGAGGCCATCAGCCCCAGGGCGATCGCCCGGTCCCAGGCCTTGGCCAGCCGTGCCATCTCCTGCTCGGGGAACGCGGGCACCGCCGGGGCGGGCCAGGGCGCGTGAGCCCGCAGTCGTTTGTCCCGGCGGGCCTGCTTGGCCCGTTTGGCGTCGCGCCCCATCACAGCCTCCCCACGTGGATCACTGGAAGGGAGGCTATCGACCCAGCTCAGCACCGCCGGGACACGTCAAGATCGTGCGAGTCCACCACCTGTTCGCCCAAACCCGCACCGACGGGGGGCCCGTCCCCTACGGTTCTGCGCACACAACCGACTCCGAAGGAGGACACGATGGCCGTAGCGCCAGCGCGCTCCCTGGGCGACATCTACTTCACCGAACGCGAGCGCCCGGACCTGCTCGCCGCGGCCGAGCACCTGGACACCGTGGGCAGCGACGATAGTGTCCAGCGCGCGGTCGCCGCCGTCCTGGCCCGCCGGCGCCGCGCCCAGCTCGCCGAGCGGGGCATCTCCATCGGCGCCTGGAAGTGCCCGTGCTTCCTGCGCGAGGGGCGGGGGCGGCTGCATCGTCAGCGCCACGGCACCGAACACGAGATCGGCCGCTGCTACGACCCGGGTGACCACCCGCGCGGCTGGTACCGGGGCAAGGAGCTGGTGGCCCTGACCTACGAGCCCTACAACGGGCACAGCGCCACCGGGGCGGGCCGACTCGCCCAGGCGGTGGCGGTGGACGGGTTGGAGGTGTCGGTGTGCGCGTGCTGCGCGGTGCACTTCCCCGCCATGTCCACCGCAGTGGTCATCACCCGCGCCGAGGAGCCCCACGACCACCTGTGAACCGGCCCGTCCGGCTCCCGGCCGCCCCGAGGTGCCGTGCCCGCCCCCAGGGGGGCGGGCACGGGGTGCTCACTCGGGTGCGCTGGCGGGGTCGCGCAGGGGCCGCAGGCCCTCGTAGGCGTCGGGGTGGGGGAAGGCGTAGGAGCCCAGGAAGTTGACGTGGTCGAACCCCAGCGGGGACAGCCTGGCGCACATCTCCTCCGTCGCGGGGAACCCCTCGGAGCGCAGCTGGGTGACGGCGGCGTCGATGTACAGCGAGTTCCACCACACCACGGCGTTGAGCACCAAACCGAGGGCGCCGAGCTGGTCCTCCAGCCCCTGGCGGTAGCGCTGTTTGAGTTCGCCGCGGTTGCCGAAGCAGATCTTGCGGGCCAGCTGGTGGCGGCCTTCGGAGACGTTGAGCTGGGCGCCGATCATGCGCCGGTAGGGCTCGTCGTGCAGGAACTGGAGCAGGTGCAGGGTCTTGAAGATGCGCCCGTAGTGCGCGAAGGCGTCCCCCAGCCCGGTCGGGCGGCCCTCCCGGGAGAGCATGCGCACCAGGTCATAGCCCCGCACCGCCCCCGTGGTGAGCGATCCGGCGACCCGGAGCATGTCGGCCCAGTGGGCGCGGACCACATCCAGCCGGACGGTGTGGCGCGACATCTGGTCCAGGGGCCCGTAGACGGCGCTGGTGTTGGTGCGCCACAGGCGGGTGTCGCCCAGGTCGGCGATGCGCGGGGAGAACTGGTAGCCGCAGATCGCGAACAGCCCGAAGACGATGTCGGAGTAGGAGGCGGTGTCGGTGATGACCATCTCCGGCTTCGGTCCGCCGTCGCGGGCGTGCAGGATGAACAGGGAGTCGCGGATGGTGCCGGGCACCACCAGCCCGCCCAGGCCCATCACCTGGTCGTTGACCACGTTGAGCCAGGTCGCGCCGCGTTTGCGCAGCCCGAAGTACTTGGGGTTGGCCCGCGCGTGCAGGTTCTGCGAGGGGACGACGAAGCGCATGCCGTCCGCGGAGGCGACCAGCCCGCCGCCCCACGCCGAGGTGACGCCGATCCGGGTCTGGGCTTCGATGAGGCGGGCGTTGGCCTCCCGCAGGTTCTCGCTGGTCACATAGGCGCGGTCGACCTGCTGCAACCTTCCCAGCGTCAGGGCGGGCACGCCGGGTTTGGCCACCGGGGTCAGGCCGATGTTGCACGCCTGGGCGACCAGCAGCGCGCACACGCTCGTGGCGAAGTCGTCCATGCCCGCCTCGGCGCCGTCCTGGCGAGTGAAGGAGTCGATGAAGCCGGTGCGGGCGGCGACCTCCATGAGCAGGTCGGGCAGGTCCAGGCGGGGCACCATGGCGTCGACCAGGGCGCGGAACTCGCCCATCAGCGGCACCTCGGGGGCGGCCTGCAACGGTTGCAGACGCAGGCGCCCGTCGGTGAACTGAATGGCGGTGTTGGCGCCGAGCCCGTCCAGGACGCGGGTGTAGCCGGCCTCCAGCGCCGAGGACAGCGCGGCCAGGTGCCCGGCCGGTTCGGCGTCCAGCTCCAGGGCGGTGAGTACCCGCTCCCGGGTTGCCTCCCAGAGCGGTCCGGCCAGCAGCCGGGCCCGGGGGTCGCCCCACCGGTCGGCGCCGCGGGCGAAGACGTCGCGGCGCTTGAGGGCGCGGTGCAGGTGCTCGATCACGCACATGATGAACGCGGCCTTGTCGATCCGCCCCTCTTCCAGGTCGGGGCTCGCGAAGATGGGCCGCTTCCACGAGCCACCGGTGAGTTCGGCGTGGGCGGCGATGTCGGCGGCCTTGTAGTGCTTGCGGCTGCTGGCCATCGCCGCGGCGGTGGCCAGCGCCTCCAGCACCGGCCGTCCGGCCTCGACGGCGTCGAAGTCGATGACCTCCACGAGCAGTTCGATGAAGCCCTGCACGGTGCGGTAGCGCTTGACCAGGCGGGCCCGCCACGCGGCGGCCTCGTCGTCATCGTCGGGCACCTGCTCGGCGATGGTCTTGACCGCCTCCATCAGCTTCTCGCGCGGCACCACCTCCTCGATGGCGTTCCACACCTCGGCTAACGACACCACGCGGGTGGTGGTGGCCTGCGGGGTGTTGATGAGCACGTCCATCGCCGCAGCCATCTTCTTGGCCGCGCTCTTGAGGTCGGGCAGGGCGCGCAGCTTGTCCTCGTTGCCCTCGCGCACTGCCCGGTTGAGGAGCTTGGAGGTGATCAGCACCTCCAGCACGTCCAGGGCATCGTCCACCGAGGCGGTCTCCAGGTGGCGGACGGTGGCCAACAGCGTGGCCTCCCGGCGGTCTGGGACCAGGTCGGCCAGCGCGGGGGCCTTGGCGCGCATCCCGTACCTGGCCAGCGTCTCCAGCTTGACCTGGGGGACGTCGTCCACCTCGACCTTCCCGGCGCCGATCCCGGCGATCTGGCTGGTGCGATCCAGCGCCTGGACCAGGCCAGGGCTGGAGACGCGGTCGGGTTCGGTGCGCAGCCGCTCCAGCTCAGAGAAGCGGGCCTGGTCGGGGACCTGGAGCAGGGCGCCCAGCTCGGCGCGCACCGGGTGCGGGATGCGCTGGGCCACCACCTGGTGCAGGCGGGCGTTCTCCGCCTTGCGCACCCCGCTCACCAGGCGGGAGAGCACGGTCAGGCCGGGCAGCAGAATCTGGTGTTCGAGCAGGTAGAGCACGGACCGGTCGAACAACGCCTTGGGGCCTTCCTCGCCGGCCCACACCCGGGCCGCGAGGTAGGCGCGCAGGTCCTCCTCCCCGGCGGAGAACTCGCGGTAGCCGAAGGTGCCACGGATCTGCCAGGCGTGCTCGTAGGCGGTCTTCTCCCGGGCCCGGTAGTCGGGAAGGACCCCGGGGTCGACGTCGAGCTGGTCGGCGACGAAGGCCACGGCGCGTTCGGGGACTCGGGTGGGGTGGTCGGGTTGGAACACCCCGAGCATGCGCACCGTGCCCCACTGCACGGCCCACCCCAGCCGGGTGGGCGGGGTGCGTTTGCCTGTGGCCAGCTCCAGGGCGTGGGGGGTGAGGCGGAAGAACTGTTCCAGGTCGCCCGCCGACAGCTCCTCGGGGAAGCGGCCGTAGCGGGCGATCTGCTCATCGGAGAGGTATTCATGCGGCATGGCCACGAACGTAGAGCCCACGAACAGGACAAACCGGCCCCGTCACCGAACCGTCGCCCAGGTCACGGCTCTACCGCCAAATCCTGTAGCAATCCTCCTCGACCCCCGAGCTCACCCCTCTATCCCAAGCATTCGGTGGTGCCACATCTGGGATTCCTTATTCTTGCCCAGCTTCCGCAGCAGATGAGAGAGGTTGAACATGGCGAGGTGGTACCCCGTCTCGGCCGCGCGGCGGAACCACTTCTCGGCCTCGTCGTTCTTACCTTGCAACTGAGACAGGGTGCCAAGGTGGTTCATGGCGTGGACGTTCCCAGTCTCGGCCGCGCGGCAGTACCACGTCCAGGCCGCTTCGTGGTCACCCCGATCCTGCATCAGGCTCCCGATTTGGCGCATAGCTCCGGCGTGGCCGGCCTCAGCCGCGCGGTGGAACCACTTCTCGGCCATGCCCTCAGCTCCTCGCTCCCTCATCAACTCAGCAAAGTTGAACATGGCGAGGGTGTGGCCCGCCTTGGCTGCGCTGTGGAACCACTTCTCTGCCTTGCCTTGTTCGTCTCGCTTAACCAGCAGGGCGCCCAGGTTGTTCATAGCGCCGACGTGGCCCGCCTCCGCAGCACGCAGAAACCACAGCTCGGCCTTGTCCTGCTCGCCCTTCTCCTCGAATAGGCAGCCGAGGTTGAACATGGTCCCGCCTGACCCAGGCCTCTCGTGCCAAGGCTGTGCAGCATCCTCTTGAAGAGGTTGTTGGTTCGCGGTGGGCGGGAGCGGGTCTGCTCGAGAAGGCACTTCGTCCTCGGGCCTTCGGACCGTGGAGGGAGAAGAGGGCTGAATATCAAGGGAGGCGTCGTGCCACAGGTCCAGGAGTCGGTCGACCTCAGCGCCGGCGTCAGCGCCGCGGATCGCTTCGGCCATGACCTCGGCGATCATCTCGACCGCGCCCTTGGTCGGCAGCACGGGCTTGGTGAGGGTGTCATGGATCTTGGTATGGGACATGGCCACACCCTTGTTGTCCAGGGCCTGCTGGATGTGGCGTGAAGAGGGCCAGCCTGCCCTGTGGTGCAGCTCGTGCAGCGCGCGATTGAGCTCATCAAGCGGGCTCGGGGGGATGGCGGGGCGCTTCCATGGGCGGGGCACGCCGGTCCTTCCGGATCAGGGGGCAGCAGGTGTCAGAAACTGTCAAAACATCTTGCCATCACAGGCCTCAAGGTGTCTGGAGCTGTCAATGATTGGCCGGTCTTGGACGGCGGCGTCCTGCCGCGTCCATTCGGCCTTGGGGCGGATTCAGGCTGATCGCATCCCGATCTGCTCACCCCTTGGCGGAGGAACCCCATGCCCATACTCGCTCTTGCCGACCTGACGGTGGACCTGGTGGTCGCACTGTTGGGAACCGCCGGCAGTTGGCCGCTGCTGCTGCTCGTACTGCTCGTCGTCGTCCCGGCGGTGTGGTCGCGCGATACCGGCCGTCGCCACCGCGCCCGCCAGGTCCTGCGCCTGCTGCGCTCCCGCACCGACGACGAACCCGTCCCGTGACCCCCGCCGGCCTCTGAGGACACCAAGCCAGCCTGCCTCCTGAAAGCGAAAAGCTCCTCGCGCAACGAAACGTTGCGCGAGGAGCTGGCGGGAGCAAACCGGGGGTTGAGGAACATCCGAACAGGATCCGGCGCTTAGCGTGGGTTTCTGTTCGGATG
>NZ_JBHXQY010000027.1:0-66695 GCF_042716955.1 Nocardiopsis sp. NPDC058631
GGGGGCGGGGGGGCCCGGGGGCCCGCCCCGCCCGCCCCCCCCGGGGGGGGGGGCCCCCCCCCCGCGGCCCCGCCCCCCCCGACGTGCGCACTACCGGACGGGGTCCTCGGGCGTCCCGGCGGACTCCGCTGCCTCCGACGTCTCCGCGACCTCGGCCGCCTTCGCCTCGACCTTGGCCGCGACCCCGTCACCGGCGGGGGAGGAGGCGTCCACCACCGTCAGGGGCAGGGGTGCGCCGAACCGCAGTTCGGCGAACGCCCCGGCGGGGACGGCCGGGGACCGCGGGAACACCGGCCGGACCCGCCGGTAGCCGGCGTCCTGCTCGGGGCGCCGGTCCTCGTCACCCTTGTTCGGCCACATCGACATCGCCCGTTCCGCCTGTGCCGTGATCGTCAGCGACGGGTTCACGCCCAGGTTCGCGGTGACCGCCGAACCGTCCACCACGTGGATGTCCGGGTGCCCGTACAGCCGGTGGTAGGGGTCGATGACACCGGTCTCCGCGCTGTCACCGATGGGGCATCCGCCCAGGAAGTGCGCTGTCATCGGGATGTTGAACACGTCGCCCCAGGTGCCGCCGGGGAACCCGTCGATGCGCTCGGCGAGCCGGGTGGCGGCCTCCTGGCCCTTCGGGATCCAGGTCGGGTTCGGCTCGCCGTGGCCCTGCCGGGAGGTGAGCTTCCTCCTGCCGCCGAACAGGCCCCTCCGAACGGAGGTCGTGAGCGAGTTGTCCAGCGACTGCATGACCAGGCCGATGATGACCCGCTCCGACCAGCGGCGGTTGGAGAAGCTGCGGACGAACACGGACGGGTGGCGTGCCGCCAGCCCCATGAACCGCAGCCAGCGCGGGATCCTGCCACCGCCGGGCACCTGCATGGCGGTGAGCAGCCCCATCGCGTTGGAGCCCTTGCCGTAGCGGACCGGTTCGATGTGCGTGTTCTCGTCCGGGTGGATGGACGACGTGATGGCCACGCCGTGCGTCAGGTCCTCCGGCGGCGGCACCCGGGTGCTCATGGCGCCGACGAGTGCCTCGGAGTTGGTGCGGGTGAGCGTGCCGAGCCTGGCGGACAGGCGGGGCAGCATCCCCGAGTCGCGCATCCTGTGCAGGAGGCTCTGGGTGTTGTAGGTCCCCGCGGCCACCACGACCCTGCGCGCGGTGAACGTGCGGGCGTTCTCCCGGCGCCGGGGCGCGTCGGTCCTGAGGGTGTCGAGGGCGAAACCGCCGCCGGGCAGTTCGCGGATGCGCTCGACGCTGGTCAGGGGGTGCACGTCCGCGCCGCCGCGCTCCGCGAAGTACAGGTAGTTCTCGGTCAGGGTGTTCTTGGCCCCGTGGCGGCAGCCGGTCATGCACTCGCCGCACTCGGTGCAGGCCCGGCGGGCGGGGCCCGCACCGCCGAAGTAGGGGTCGCCCACGGACTCCCCGGGCGCGGCCTCGGCGCCGTCACCGTCCTCCCCGTCGCCGAAGCACACGCCCACGGGGGTGAGGCGGAAGGTGTGGCCGACGCCCATGTCCTCCGCGACCGCCTTCAGGTGCACGTCGGAGGGGGTGACGGTGGGGTTGGTGCGCACACCGAGCATCCGCCGGGCCTGGTCGTAGAACGGGGCGAGCTCCGACTTCCAGTCCGTGATGTGCCGCCACTGCGGGTCCTCGAAGAACGGGTCCATCGGGTGGTAGAGGGTGTTGGCGTAGTTGAGGGAGCCGCCGCCCACACCGGCGCCGGCGAGGATCATCACGTCGCGCAGCAGGTGGATGCGCTGGATGCCGTACAGGCCGGCCTGCGGGGCCCACAGGAAGTTCTTCAGGTCCCAGGACGAGGACGGGAGGGTTTGCGGTGTGAAGCGTCGGCCCGCTTCGAGGACCCCGACGCGGTAGCCCTTCTCGGTGAGGCGGAGGGCGCTGACGGAGCCGCCGAATCCTGATCCCACGACGAGGACGTCGTAGTCGAAACGGGCGTCCCCCTCCTCGGGGGCGTCGGCGGTCGGTTCTGCACTGCGCTCTGGGGGCACGGCTGATCCCTCCTCGGGTCAGTCGCGGGGCTTCGTAGTGCGCCGGATACGAGTCCGCAACATTGAATGTGCCATCTAGAAATGTGACATTCGATATTGTAATGTTCGTCACTACCGCCGAGTAGGGTGTGTTCCATGTAACACGCGTGGCGTGCTCCGGCGCAAGTTCGGCTCCCCCTCGCCGCCCCCGGGCGGCGGAACACTGGAGGTACTCATGCCCAAGGCTTCCGATGAGGCGCCCACGGCGTCCCAGGATGCGCCTGAGCAGCACGAAGCCGGCGGCGGCACCCGGTGGCGCAGATTCGCACTCGTCGTCGTCCCCGGCCTGGCGGCCGCCGCGGTCCTGGGGGGCATGACCACCCAGGGCCTCCTCGCCGCCTCCTTCGCGGTCTCCGGCGACAACTTCAAGATGTCCGCCGACCAGCTCGTCGGGAACGGGTTCACCCAGTTCGGCGACGCCGCCACCTCGGTGGACGGCTCCACCCGGCCGATCGGCCTCTCCTCGGTCAACACCGCCGAGTTGCAGAACCTGTGCATGTCCTCCCTCTGGGACCTGCCCATCGGCGAGGCCACCCTCGTCATCGAGGCGGGCGAGAGCACGCCGGTCGAGGGCACCAACCTCGTCATCGACATCGAACAGCTCCAGGGCAACGCCGAGTTCAGCGCCATCGAGATCGGCCGTGACGCGAGCACGCTGGACAGGGCCGACAACGGCCAGGGCCCCGCGGGCGGCTTCGGTCTGCAGGCCGACACCATCACGGTCTCCGAGATGGAGATGACCACGTGGGCCGTCACCTCCGGCTCGCTGCGCCTGTCCGGCCTGAGCCTGGCGGTCAAGCCCGGCGCCCACGAGTGCTTCTGATCCCATGACCCGAGCACTGGCCTTTCTCCGCACGGGGTGGGGGCGATTCCGGGACTGGCGGCACGGCCGCCCGTTCTGGGGCGGCCTCCTCCTCGTCGCGGCCGGAGCCGAGCTGCTGCTGGCACCGGCCGCACAGAGCCTCGTCCTTCCGATCGACCTGATCATCTACGCGGGTATCGCCGGGGTGTCCGGCACCCTCATCGCGGCGCTGCTGATCACCCTGGGCGTGCTGAGCTGGCTCCAGCCCGCGCAGAACGTCTTCTTCGGACTCGTCGGGCTCGCGCTCGCCCTGGTGTCCTTCGTGACCTCCAACTTCGGAGGGTTCGTCATCGGGATGCTGCTCGGTATCGTCGGCGGGTCGCTCGTGTTCGCGTGGGCCCCCGGCGTCCGCCGCCCCCGCGGGCGCCGACGGACGGAAAGGCCCGGAGCTCCGGGGGAGGTCGTCGCCGACCCGCGGCCCAGGACAGGCCCGCTCGCCTCCCTCGCGCTTCCGCTGGCCGCGGCCGTGCTCCTGGCCGCCGCCCCCGCGCCCGCACCGGGGTGGCCCTGGGACTGGTTCGCGCCCCCGGGCGACGAGGAGGAGCAGCCCGGCGAGGAGCCCTCGGAGGACCCCTCCGAGGAACCGACCGACGCACCGACCGACGCACCCACGGAACCGGGCGGCGACCCCGGCCAGGAGCCGCAGGAACCCGGCGGGGACGGGGAACCCGAGGAGGACGCGGAGGAGGAGACCGACACCGACGCCGACCCGGCCGCCTGCGAACTGCTCTCGGGAGAGTCCGCGCTCGCGGGGTCGGAGGAGGAGTTCCTGGAGGCCGTCGAGGCCTGCCGGGCGGCGCAGGAGGCGGGCGAGCTGCCCGAGGTCCGGGTCGACGGGGACGACGACTGCTTCCAGGGGTCGGTCCGCACGTCCGGGCTGACCGCCGACACGCTCACCATGCGGGGGGCGCGCTACGACGGCGTCGTCGAGTGCCCCACCGCCGACGGCGCACGGCGCTACATCCGGCTCAGCATGAGCCAGGCCGACGTGGTCGACGGCGAGCTGTGGTTCGAGGACGCGGGCACCCGCATGAGCCTCGGCCTGCCCACCATGAACCTGACGGGCGATGTCCGGTTGCACGTCACCCGCATGCACGTGCGCATCCTGGGGATCCCCCTGACCTTCACGCCGGACTTCCCGCCCCCGCTGCTGCTCCCGTTCATGATCGTCACCGACGTGGAGGTGGACAGCCCGATGGCCGGAACCGACATCATGACCATCCCCGACCTCAACGGGCAGTACGGCGGAGGTGGCTGACACGTGACCGGTCCCGGGGACGCCCCGGGACCGGAACGCGGACGACGGGGGTGCCGTGTGGGGCGGCGCCCCCGTCCCGCTGCCCTCCACCCGCCGCAGGCACGGGCGCGGGGCGCCGCCGGCGGCGACGCCCCGCTGACCAGCGGAACTACCAGTGGTCGGTGATGAGGCGGCTGGCCTGGCCCACGTGGGACACGTACAGCGCGTCGCGTGCCCGTGTGGAGGCCACGAACAGCAGCGTCCGCTCCTGCTGGAATGCCTGCTCCAGTGCCACCTGGTCGCCGTCGGCGGCCTCGATCGCGGCCTTGGGCGGCAGGAGGTGGTCGCTGACGCCGACCAGTGCGACGCAGCGGAACTCCTGGCCCTTGAGCCGGTGCATCGTCCCCACGCGCACCGCCCCCGCGCCGCCGCCGTCCTCCAGCTGCGCGGTCGCGATGCCCCTGGCCTGGAGTTCCTTGGCGATGCCGCGCACCACCCAGTGGTTGCGCCCCGCCACCGCGATCTCGGCCGGGTTGACCCCCGCCTCCAGCCACACCCGCACCCAGTCGCCCAGTGCGGCGAGCTCCTCGGCGCGGTCGTCGCAGCCGCGCACCACCGGCGCGGGTCCGCGGAGCAGGGACCGGTATCCGGCCAGGGTGTCGGCGTTGTCGTCCATGCCCAGCGCGGACCGGCGGCCCAGGATCGGCATGCTCCAGTCCAGGATCTCCTGGGTGACCCTGTAGCTCACCCGGAGCCGGTGGCCGCGTCCGCGCACGTTGATGCCGAGCGAGGCCAGCGACACCCGGTTGTCGGACACCCGCTGGTGGGGGTCGCCGACGATGAACAGGTCGTCCGGGCCCTCGGGGACCGCCGCGCGCAGCATCCGCCACTGGGTCGGGTGCAGGTCCTGGGCCTCGTCCACCACCACGTGCCGGAACAGGGGGGTGCCGCGTCCCAGGACGCGGGCGGCCTCGGCCGCCAGCTGCGGGTAGGACCACAGCCCCTCGACCCGCATGGCGCCGACGTAGCGCCGCACGGTCTCCCACACCTGGCGGCGGTGCTCCGGGGCCAGGTGTTGGACGCGGCCGCTGCGCTCGCAGCGGATGTACTGCGGCAGCAGCTCCAGCCCCTTGGAGAGGATGACCTGCTCCCACTCGTCCACCAGGAAGCGGCCGGAGAAGGGCAGGCCGTCGGCCAGTGCCACGGCCCGCCACCGCCGGGCCAGCTCGTCCTTGCCGACCAGGCGCGGAGCGACGCTGCTGTGGGACTGGACGATCGACCTGGCGAGGCTGTCGATGGTCGCGACCCGCACCCTGGCGCGGACGCCGGGGTCGGGCAGCAGCTGGTCGAGGCGCTCGGCGAGGGACTGGGCCAGGGCCCGGTTGTAGGTGGTGAGGAGCACCGTCTCGCGGGGGTCCTCGGGGTGGGCTGCGGCGTCGCGTTCGGCCAGGTGGGCGGCGCGGTGCAGGGCGATCACGGTCTTGCCCGTCCCCGGGCCCCCGGTGACCTGGGTGGAACCCTTGAAGTGGGCCTCCGTGATCTTGTGCTGGTCCGGGTGCAGGGTGATCTGCCACTGGTCGAACGGCGCGCTGAGGGCGGCGGCGAGCTCGGGCGGGCCGGAGGGCGTGGGGTCGACGGCCCCGGCACCGGGGGCGGACAGGATCTCGGGGCGCAGACCCCGGGCGAAGCGGAGCGCCTCGTCGCGCGGGCGCACGGTGATGAGCCGGTAGTGCGCACCGTCCGCGGGGTGGTCCCCTCCGGGCTCGCGGCGGCCGTCCCCGTCGGGGTCGGGGACGACGACGCCGGACCAGTCGGGGGCGATGCTGACGACCCGCACGCGCGGGTCGGCGGCTCCCGCGACGGCCTCCAGGTCCGGGTCGTCGCCGGCCTGGCAGGCGCGCATCACGGCCAGGGTGTTGAGCTGGACGTCGGGCGTGAGGCGGGTGAAGTCGGTGAGAAACGTCGGGGCGATCGCAAGGGCGGACACGTCGTGAATTCCTCCGGTCTTCGACCAGGTGGTGTCTGTGGTGCTGAGGAGGTCGGAGCGGATGGTGTCGCGCGAGAGGAAGCCGGTCGGGCGACCGTCGCGTTCACTTGAAACATGCTCGGTGGCGAATTTGGGCAAACGCCGCCCCGGAGTCGGTTCCGGCCGCGTTTCCGGGTGTTTTTCTTGCCTGTATATGCCCTGTTCAGAGCGGCTTTTGCGGAAGTGCGTTCGAGTCCTGGGGGAGGCTTTTCCACGGGCTCGCGCCCGGGGCTCCGCGACCTGCGGTTCTCTGGATCAACATGGAGGCCGAAAAGGGATTATGTACCTGTCCGAAATCCGATCACCGAGAGCGAGAGATGCTGCTCCGCGAGGGAGCCATGGGAAAGACGGGAAGGCGCTGCCGGAGGGGGAGGGCATGACCGAAACCCGAGGGGAGAGGGGAGGCGCGTGAGAGGCCCCGGGAGCGGTGTCGTCCCCCGGGAGGCGGTATACGTTGTGGCCGGTTTCGGACACGCTCTGTGCAGACCGTGCCCGGGCGCGAGATCGTGGAGCGCACGGGGGGCGGAAACCACGTGTGGTTCAGGACTCTGCCGGGGTCCGTCCTACCCCGGCAGAGTCCTCAACCGCTCTGGATCCTGAACCACCCTAGAGAAGCGGTACCCAGTCCCCAGCCTCCCCAAAGCGCGGGAGGGGGCCAACCTTGGGGAACCGGGCGAACCCGGCCCCGCTCGTCTCCGCGACCCTCACTCCCCATGCTCTACCGTGGGGGTGACAAAAGAGCGGAAAGGACCGGGACGAGCACAGTGGCCCCCAATGACATGAGCCGGATGCGTATCTCCGACGCTGAGCGCGACCAGGTCTCCGAGGTTCTGCGCGAGGCGGCGGCGCAGGGCCGGATCACCCTCGAAGAGCTGGACGAACGGCTGAGCTCCACCTACGCGGCCAAGACCTACGCGGACCTCGAACCGCTCACCTCCGACCTGCCCGGCGTGGGCGGAGCACCGTCCCCGCTGCCGTCGGTCCCCGGCACGGTCCCCGGAGTGGTCGCCACCTCCCAGGGCGACCCCATGGTCATCAGGGCCGGGGGCAGCACCGTCGTCCGCAAGGGCGGATGGGAGGTCCCGCACCGGGTCGAGGTGCACAACAAGTACGGCTCCACCCGGCTCGACTTCCGCGAGGCCGTCCTCACCAGCCCCGTCACCGAGGTCCACGTCGACACCTCCTGGGGCGGCGCCGATCTGATCCTGCCCGAGGGCGCCACCGCTTCGGTCGACTGTGACGCCTCCTGGTTCGGCACGCTGCGCTCCGACGTGGACTCCATGCGCAAACAGGGCGCACCGCACTTCGTCATCACCGGTGCCTGCCAGGGCGGCTCCCTCCGCGTCCGGCACAAGCGCCCCTTCTCCTGGGGCGGCCTCGGCTCCTGATCCGCGGCCCGGCCCTCCCCGTGCCGGCCCGGGCCGGGTAGTCCCGTCCGGACCCCTCCGCCCGTGCGCCATGATGGGGTGCTGCGTGCCGCGGGGCGCGCCGACAACCGGAGAGGCGGCACGCGTGGGCTTGTGGATCGTGGCGGTCGGAGCGGGCGCCTGCGCCCTGGCCCTGGCCCCCTACGCCTGGACCTACCTGGCCAGCGCCGGACGCCGCAAGGGCACCGGGGACGTCCCGCACCGGCCCGTCGCCGTCGTCCTGGGCGCCGCAGCCTGGAAGGACGGGCCCTCGCCCCTGCTCGCCCGCCGCCTGGACCTGGCCGTGCGCCTGTACGGGGACGGCAGGGTCGGGCGTGTCATCGTCTCCGGGGACAACCGGGAGGTCTCCGGCCGCGAGACCGACACGATGACCGCCTACCTGGTCGAACGCGGCGTTCCCGCCGACCGGATCGACGCCGACCGGTACGGCTACCGCACATGGGACACCTGCGTGCGGGTGCGCGACCTGTTCGGCGTCCGCGAGGCCACCATGGTCACCCAGTCCTTCCACCTGCCCCGCGCGATCGCCCTCGCCCGCGCCGCGGGGATCGACGCCGTCGGGGTGGGCGACCCCAGCCTCGGCGCCCGCCGCCGCTCCACCCTCATCGGCTACGCACGCGAGGTCGGCGCCGCCGGCAAGGCCCTGCGCGACGCGGTGCTGCGCCCCGAGCCCGCCCACACCCGGGCGTGACCGACCTTCGGCGGGGGTTCCCGGCACGGGCGTGAGAAGGTCGACGAGGCCGCCGATTCGCGCGAGCCGGCTGAGCCGGGATAATCAGGCGCATGAACGCGACCACGGACAACGACTCACACGACGGCGCGGAGAGCGTGGACTGGGCGGCGCTCGCCCCCGAGGGCGGTGAGCGCATCCCCGGGCTGCTCGCCGAGCTCCCCGGCAACGACACCGCCCTCTCCGACCTCCACGACCTCATCCGGTTCCCCGCCCCCGGGCACCTCGCCGCACCCAGGGTGGTCGACCTCCTGGTCGACGCCGCCTGCGCCGAGGACACCCCGGCCACCGACCGCTGGCGTCCCCTGAGCCTCCTCCTGGAACTGGTCGCCGGCCACCCGGAGGACCGCCTCCCCGAGCCCCGCGACCTCGGCCAGTGGCGTGACGAGGTGGCGTGGGCGACCTCCAACGACGCCGAGAAGGTCCGGGAGCAGTACCGCGCCTGGGCGGAGGAGGCCCCGGACGAACAGCACCTCCACCGCATGCGCAACCGGCTCGCCGTCATGGAGCAGCCGGACGGCGCCGCGATCCTCCAGGCCGAGCTGGACACCTACGAGGCCGTGCTGGCCCGCGTCCCCGACCTGGTCGCCCTCCTGCGGGGCGGTTCCAACCGCGGGGGGATGGACCGCGCCGGGGAGTGGGTCAGCTACCTGCTCGCCTTCCTTCCCGACGACTCCGAGCGGATCGCCTCCGAGATCACCGGTGCCTCCCAGGTCCTGCTCGCCAAGGACCTGCGCCCCGCCCTCCAGACGCCCACGAGCCTGCGCGAGGCCATGACCGGGGGGCTGGACAGCGGGGAGCCGCTGCCCGCCGAGCTGTTCGCCCTGGGCCTGCTGGCCGACCCCGCCGACATCGACACGACCGTGGGCCTCACCCACCAGATGGCGGGCGGGAACCTGTACAACTCCTTCGCCGCCTCGGTGGCGCTCGTCCTCGTCCACGGGGAGAGGACCCCCCGCGAGGCGCTGCGCCGCATCGGTCGCGGCGGCGGCACCTCGATGGGCTACGAAGGCCTGTTCAACGAGTCGTGGCCGCACTGCGGCGGGCGCTCGCCGCAGGTCCTGGGCTTCCTGGCGCTGGGCCGCGCGGGAGACCGCGCCAGGCGGCTGCGCCTGGACATCCTGCCCGGCCTGATCAAGGGGGAGGCCGACTCGCGCGCCCTGGTGACCGGTGTCGGCCTGGAGATCGTCCTGGGCCCCCGCACCAAGGGGTACTCGGCCGAGGAGCACGCCCGCGCCGAGTACGACGAGGAGACCCTCAAGGTGCTCTGGGCGATCGCCGAGCTGCCCGCCCCCGCGTGGGAGGACGAGGAGTTCACCCAGACCCTGGCGGCCTGGGCCCTGCCGGAGACCGCCGAGGAGTTCCGCGCCCTGGTGGGCGTGGAGGCCGAGGACGAGCGGGAGGAGACGGACGGGGCCCCCGCCGCCGCGCCGCAGGCCCCCGCCCCGGGCGGCCTGTTCGGACGCCTCTTCGGCGGCGGACGCCAGGTGTAGCGACCTGCGAGGCCGGGGGCGCGGGAGTCGGGGGCCCGGTGTCCACCGGGGCCGTCGGGCCGGCCGGGTGCGAAGGCCGGGGCCTCTCGCCCCCGAGGGGGTGAGAGTACTGTCCTTCGCCCGGCGCCACCGGGGGAGGGGCCCCGGGCGGGTCACCCGTCCTCGGCCGCCAGGGCGTCGTCCACCGCGGTCTCGTACTCCCCGAGGAAGGTCGGGTCGGGGCGGAACACGGCCGTTCCCAGCGCGGCGACCGCGGCGGGCACCTCCCGGAACCACCCGTACACGGTGGCGAACCTGCGATCGCCCATGCTGGCGTCGGCCACCCCCACCGCGTCGATGCCCGCCGCCCGGCACAGCCGCACCGCGCGAGGCAGGTGGAAGTCCTGGGTGATGACCGTGGCCTCCTCCACTCCGAAGACCTCGCGTGCGCGCGCGCACGAGTCCCAGGTGGAGAACCCGGCGTAGTCGCCCGCGATCCGTTCCCGCGGCACCCCGGCGGCCACCAGGTAGTCGCTCATGGTGTCGGTCTCGTTGTAGTGGTCGACACTGTTGTCACCGCTCACCAGTACGACCTCCACCTTCCCGGCGAAGTAGAGTTCGGCGGCGGCGTCCAGGCGGCGGGCCAGGAGCAGGGACGGCAGGCCGTCGGGGCGCACCCCCGCACCGAGCACCAGCGCGACCGGGCGCTCCGGCACGCCCCCGGCCGTGTGGCGCTCGCCGGAGGTGCTCGCGACCTGCCACACGAACGGCAGGAGGCCCGCCACCACGGCGACCACGGCCAGCAGGGCGAGGCGCCGCAGAGGGCTCCGGCGCCGCCCGGGACGGTCCTTTTCGGTGGAGCGGTCGGGCCCGGTGCCTGTTCCGGAGCCGTCGGCGCCCCCGGGAGCGGATGGTCCCCGGTCGGCGTCGAGGGGAGCGGAGGTGCCGGGGACGGCGGAGTCTGAGGTTGTCACGCCTGTGAAGACGCCTGGAACGGCCGGAGAGTTCCGACGGGTGGCCCAACGGGAGCGGCGACCGCCTGAGCGGGCGTCCCGTTGCGGCCGGGGGCCGGAACCCGCACCCCTGGCTGAGGCCGTGCGGACCTGCCGCGCCGAGCCGGCCGGCCCCTGCGGGCCGCCCGCCCAGCCGTGACCCGGTGTGCACAACGCGGCTGCACACCGTGCGGGCGCCCCGTTAGAGTCGCCGCATGTCCTCACAACCACACCCCGACGACCTGTCCCCGCGCCTGCGCGCCCTCGCCGACCTCATGCCCGGAAGCATGCGGGACGGCTCCGGGATGCACGAGTACGACGGCAGGGTCGCCGACACCTCGCCCGACGGGATCCGGGACGCGCTGTCCCGGCTCGGCGGCGCCCCCCTCGCCGACGCCCACGACGAGGCCCACCTGGCCGCGTTCGAGCAGGGGGTCCGCTACGAACTCGGCGAACTCCGCACCCACCGCTCCAACCCCCTCCACCACCTGGGGGAGCTCGACGTGTCGGGCTACGACCGCGAGTACGCCCCCGAGGCGGAGCGCGACGCCGCGCGCCTCGCCCACCTGGCCGCGTGGCCGCGCGTCGTCGACAACGCGATCGCGTCACTGGACCGCGTGCCAGCCCCCGTCGCCGCGTCGCTCCTGGGCGCGGTCAAGGGGGTGGCCGACGGCCTCCCCTCCGACCTTCCCGCCGACGTCCTCGAACCCGCCCTCGCGGCGCACGCGCGCCTCGTCGCCCACGTGGAACGGGCCGCCCAGGAGGGCCCGAAGAGCGCCGGCCTCGGCAGCGAGGCCCTCAGCCGCCTGATGGGGACCGTGGAGGCGGTCGAGGTGGACCTGGACGACCTCGCCGCCCGCGCCGCCGCCGAGCGCGACCGCCTCCGCGCGGCCCTGGCGGAGGCCACCGGGAGGGTCGCCCCGGGCCGCGTGCCCATGGAGTTCGCCCGCGAGCTCACCCGGCAGCACCCGGGCGCCGACGGGGTCCTGGAGGCCGCCCGCCGGTGGACCGCGCTCGCGGTGGAGTTCACCGCCGAGCGCGGGCTCGTCCCGTGGAGCGACGGCGAGTGCCGCGTGGACGTCTCCCCGCCCTCCCAGCGCTGGGCGACCGCGATGATGGCGTGGTCGGGCCCCTGGGAGGCCGACACCCCCTCGTTCTACTTCATCACCCCGCCCGACAGCTCCTGGAACAGGGAGGAGACCGACGAGTGGCTGGAGATGTTCAGCTACACCACCCTGCCCGCCGTGAGCGTGCACGAGGTGGCGCCGGGCCACTTCTCCCACGGCCGCGCACTGCGCAGGGCACCCGGCCAGGTACGCCGCGCGCTGCACTCGATGACCTTCGCCGAGGGGTGGGCGCACTACGCGGAGGAGATGTGCCTGGAGGAGGGCTTCGGCGAGTACGCCGCCGAACGCCTGGGGGACCCCGGGTGGACCGCCGACCACTACGAGATCGGCGTGTGGGTGGAGGCGCTCATCCGCGTCACCCGGCTGTCGGTGGCCATCGGCATGCACACCGGCGCCATGACCGTGGAGGAGGCCGCCGCCCGCTTCGCCGAGGACACCCCGCTCCAGGGGCCCGCGGCCCTCTCCGAGGCCCGCCGGGCGACCTTCGACCCCACCTACGGCCGCTACACCTGGGGCAAGCTGGAGATCCTCGCCCTGCGCGAGCGCGCCCGGAAGCAGTGGGGGGACGGGTTCGACCTGGGCCGGTTCCACCGGGCGCTGCTCGACCTGGGCTCCCCGCCCCTCGGGCTCATCGACACCGCCCTCGAACGCGGGTAACGAGCAGGACGGGGCCCGCGCCGCCCCACCGGGACGGCCGCGGGCCCCGCGCCGCCGCTACTCCGGGGAGGGCGTCGGCATGCCCAGCCCCACGAGCGCGTCGCGCACCCGGCCCTTGGCGGAGTCCAGGGCCCGCGCGGCCCCGGCCGCGTCCACGTCGGCCAGGAGCGACACGAGCGCCACCCGGGTGTCGCCGTCCGCGGCGTTCAGGGCCTTCGCGCACGCCTCCCCGTCCAGCCCGGTGGCCTGCGTCAGGATGGTCACCACACGGCCGCGCAGCTTGCCGTTGGTGGCGTCCACCCCCACCATCAGGTTCGAGAACGTGCGCCCCATCCGCACCATCACCGCGGTGGAGAACGCGTTCAGGGCCAGCTTCTGCGCCGTGCCCGCCTTCATGCGCGTGGACCCGGCGATGACCTCCGCGCCCGTGGACAGACCCACGTGCACGTCCGCGGCCGGGGCGAGCGACGCCCCGGGGTTCGCGCTGATCAGCACCGTCGACGCCCCGCGCTCCCGGGCCGCCTCCAGCGCTCCCCCCACGTACGGGGTGCGGCCGCTCGCGGCCAGGCCCACCACGAGGGAGCCCCCGACCACGCCGGCGGCGTCGATCCGACCGGACTCCCAGTCGTCCTCGATCCCCTCCACGGCCCGAGCCAGGGCCTCGTCGCCGCCCGCGTGGTGCGCCACCACCCACTCCGCGGGCACACCGTACGTCGGCGGCAGTTCGGCGGCGTCCTGTGCGGCGATCCGCCCCGAGGTGCCCGCGCCGAAGTAGTGGATGGCCGCCCCGCTCTCCAGGGCGGCCACCCCCAGCTCCACGGCCCGCGCCAATTCGGGCAGGACCGCGCCCACCGCGGCGGGGACCGTGGTGTCCTCGGCGTTGATCTGCCTCAGGACCTCCAGCGCCGGGAGCAGGTCGATGTCGTAGGTGCCGGAGTTGCGCTCCTCGGTGGGCGCGCGCACGATCACGGCCCCACCGCCCCCCGGGCCCTCGGGGGGCGGTGGGACACCGGCTCCCCGGAGGGAGCCCCCGCTCCCCGGCGTGGCCTTCTCGCTGCCACCGTCCACCGCGCTCTCCTGTTCGGTCCGCACCCGTGCCGTTCCTTTCCGTGGGGCCGCGCCCGGCCCACCGCCGGGAAACCGGGCGAGGGGGCCGACGCGTGCCAGGTCAGTCGTCGTTTCCGTCGGTGTTCCTGCCGCCCGTGGAGTCCCCCCGGCGGCGTCTGCGGTCGTCGTTGACCCGCAGGCCCCGCACAGCCTCGAAGGTGGTCTCCAACGCGGTGCGGCTGTCGGTGTAGCGGCTCTGGGCCAGACCCACGAACAGGCAGTCCACGACGGTCAGCTGCGCGAGCCTGCTCGCCGTGGCCCCGGACCGGAACGTGGTCTCCCGCGCCGCCGTGGTCAGCACGTGGTCGACGAACCCGATCGCGGACCGGGGGAAGTTGGTGATGGCGACGGTCCGCGCCCCGCGCCTGCCCGCCTCCGTCAGCGCCTGCACCGTGTCGATGGTCGCGCCGGAGTGGGAGATGCCGATGGCCACGTCCCGATGGTCCAACAGGGCGGCGCTGGTGAGCATCACGTGGGCGTCCGACCACGCGAAGGAGGTCATCCCGATCCGGTGCAGCTTCTGCTGGAGGTCGGCGCCGACGAACGCGCTCGCGCCCACGCCGTACACGTCGATGCGCCGGGCGCCCGCCATCGTGTCGATGACGGTGCGCAGCACGTCCACGTCCAGGGCCGCCCCGGTCTCCTCGACGGCACGGGCGTCGGTGTAGGCGATCTTCTGCACCACCGTGACGAGTGTGTCGTCGGGGTTGATGTCGCTGGACAGTTCCGGGGCCCCGGAGCGGGCGCCGCGCGCCTGCCCGGCCTCGGTGGCCAGCGCCAGGCGCAGTTCGCGGTAACCGCTGAAGTCGATGGTGCGGCAGAACCGGATCACCGTCGCCTCCGAGGTGGCGCAGTCCTTGGCGAGCTGGGTGATGGAGGAGGCGGCGGCCCTCTCGGGGTCGTCGATGACGCGCTGGGCGACCCGGCGCTCGGCGGGCGCGAGGGAGGGCAGGAGCGACCGTATGCGGAGCACCGTCGTGGGGACGGGCGACACGGAGAGGACCCCGTCGTCCGGCTGGTCGCCCGAAGGCTTCGGAATTTGCGCCATGGAGGAAAGTTTCTTTCGGTCGTGGTGCAGAGTCAACGCAGTGGGGGGAAAAAGCGGGAGAATCAAGGATTTCAAGGGACGGTCACGGCAGCAAGTACCTGCACCGCGATTGCGGTATTCCAGCTCAGACGGCACCCTGTGAAACGGGGGGCCGCGGTTCACCTGTCACGTGCGCGGCCAGGCAGGGGGGATGGTGCCGTGTCGCGGAGCGACCCGGAAGGACGGCGGCCGGGTTCGGCCACCGGGACCAGCGCGGCGGTCGCGGGACGGCCGGCCGACGACGGGGTCCGGGGGCTCCACGTCGGGCTGCTCGGGCAGTTCGGCGTCGAGGTCGAGGGGGTGCCGCTGAGCCTGCGCGGGGACAAGCGCCGCGCCATGATCGCCACACTCCTCCTCAACGCGGGGAGCACGGTCTCCGCCGGACACCTCGTCGAACGGGTCTGGGGCTTCCCGCACACCCAGGCGAACCGCAGCGCGCTCCAGGTCCACGTCGCCCGGGCCCGCGCGCTGTTCGACCAGTGCTGCGGCACGCCGCTCATCCGGGGAGGCAACGGCGGCTACCGCATCGACCTCGCCGAGGAGCAGTCCGACCTGCTGCGCTTCCGTGCCCTGGTGCGCCGTGCCGCCGCAGCGGCCTCGGCCGGAGACCGCGAGACCCGGACCGAACTCCTCATACGGGCCCTGGGCCTGTGGCGCGGTCCCGTCCTGGCCGACGTCGTCAGTCCCACCCTGCACGCCCGCGACGTGCCCTTCCTCACCGAGGAACTGCTGCGCGTGGCCGAGGAGGGGTTCGGCGGGGCCCTGGCACGGGGAGAGCACGAGCGTGTGGCCGACCAGATCCGTCCGATCGCCACCGACCACCCCGAGCGCGAGCCCCTCATCCGCGTGCAGATGATCGCCCTCTACCGGAGCGGCCGACCCAGCGAGGCGCTGCGCGTGTACGGACGCACCCGCGACGCCCTGGTCGAACGCCTCGGCGCAGACCCGGGCCGCGAACTCCAGGAGACCTTCCACGGCATCCTCCGCGGGGACCTGGACCACCCCTCGGAGCGGGGGGCGGCCCGGCCCCCGGGGCACGACGTGCTCCACGACCCGCTCGCGCGCATCCCCCGCCAACGGATCCTGGCCGGCGGTGCCGGGCGGGTCCCCGGTCCAGGCACGGACGCGCGCCGCGCGCTCGGCTCCGCCGACCCGGGCGCCGACCCCGGGAGCCCGGACGCGAGGGCGCCCTCGGGGCCCGCCGGCGCCCCGGCCGGGGCGCCCGGACACGCGGAACCCCTCGGGCCGCGCACCGCGTGTGCCCTCGCGCGGGACGTCGGCGGGTCGCGCACCGGGGCCGACCGTTCGCGTGGCGCGGTCTCCGAGGACACGCACGCCGACAGCACCAGGACGGAGGGCGCTCCGCCCGGACCAGTCCGGGCCCCCGCCAGCGTGTCCGAACCCGTCACACCCGCGGAGCTGCCCGCCGTGCCGCCCGTCCTGGCGGGGCGGGACGCAGCCCTGACCGAACTCGACCGGCTCGTCGACCCCCACGGGGGTGCTCCCGGCAGCGTGCTCGTGCGCGGACCGGCCGGAGCGGGGAGCAGCGCACTGGCACTGCGGTGGGCGCACTCGGCGGCGCCGCACTTTCCGGACGGCCAGCTGTACGTCAACCTGCGCGACGGGGACGGCTCCCCGCGCGATCCGGGCGAGGTCCTGCGCCGCCTGGCGCGCTCCCTGTCCTCGGGTGCACCCTCCGGCACGCTGGGGGCGGAGGAGGCTGCCGCGCGCGTGCGGACGCTCCTGGCACGCAGGCGCGTCCTGCTGGTCCTGGACAACGCGGCCAGCAGTCGGCAGGTGCGGCCCCTGCTGCCCGGCGGTACCGGCTGCGCGGCGGTGGTCACCAGTCGGAGCTGGCTGACCGACCTCCTGGTGCGCGACGGGCTCCGCGCCCTCCCGGTGGGCGCGCTGCCGCCGGGGGCGGCCGTCGAGCTGCTCCGCTCCCAGGTCGGGGTGGAACGGTGCCGGGAGGCGGTGCTGCGGCGCGTCGCCCGGCTGGCGGGGTACCTGCCGCTGCCGCTGCGGATGGCGGTGGCCTGGTTCGACACCAATCCGCACGTGTCCGGCGCCGACCTGGTGCGCCTCCTGGAAGGGGTGGACCCGGCTCGCGGCGTCACTCCCACGGCCCGGATGGCCGCTGTGCTGCGGGCCGGGCCCGAGACGGGCCGCCACGGCCGCGGGGAAGTACCGGCCGGAACGGACACGCCTGACACAAGTCTGCACCAGGAGTCTTACGTTCGGCTTTCACCCAGGTGAGAAGTGGTTACCCGTCGGTTGTACGGGAGGTGGGCGGGAGGTGGCGGCCCCGGGGCGGGACGCGAACGGAAAACCAAGCGATGGTGGTGATACCGGTCGGATTTGTCTACGGGGGTCCGCAGAGGTCGCACGAGTCGCTAGTGTCAACCCCATGACACAGAACAATGATCCCAACCTGGACCCGGCGGGGAACACACAGCACTTCCGCCGCTTCGTCGACGAGAACCCGGAGCCCGAGGAGGCCGCGCGCCGTCCGATCCTGCCGCTGGTGCTTGCGGGCGTCGGCGTGGTCCTGGCCATCGCGGTGATCGTCGCGCTGGTCCTGGCCTTCTCCTAGGCCTCCCTGTCGGGTGCGGGCGCCACGGGGCGGGCTCGCCGGTCCCTCGGAACCGGTTCGCGGCCGTCTCGCGCTCCTGCTAGAGTTAACGACGTCGCCAGGGGGTACGGGTCACGGTCCGACACCCGGGAGCGGTAGGCGTCATTAGCTCAATTGGCAGAGCAGCTGACTCTTAATCAGCGGGTTCGGGGTTCAAGTCCCTGATGACGCACAGCGGATCGACCCCGGTGGAGGGCACTGCCCCCGCCGGGGTCGATCGCTTCCGAGGTCCCTGGCGCGTCCGGGTGGTGTGCCCCACATCGGGGCCTCGGCGGCACGGAGTGCTCCACGGTTCCGGTAGAGTCGACTCCGTTGCAACGGAGGGCGCGAGCCCAGCGGGACAACAGGCGTCATTAGCTCAATTGGCAGAGCAGCTGACTCTTAATCAGCGGGTTCGGGGTTCAAGTCCCTGATGACGCACACGATCCGAGGCCCCGATCGATACCGATCGGGGCTTTCGTTTTTTCCGGGGGTCGGTACCACCGGGTTCCCCTTTCTCCCCGCCTTCTTTCATCGATAATTTCCCCACCCTTCCATTACTCTCCGAATTCACGTTGCGTCATGCTGTTCCCGCATCCGTCGGCACTGAATGCCGCCCCTTCCGGGATGCGCGTCGTCGCTCCTGGTGGCGGCCGGTGGTGATGTGCGGCACCCCGGACTGTCGTAGCCGCATGATCTTCTGTCTGCCGTGCCCGAAAGTCCTTTGGGGCTCGGCACAGCAGCCAAGGAGACGCACAACGTGACCGTGCCACCCCCTTCGGTGAACCTCTCAATGAGATTGACATAAACCCACTGGTGGGGAAATGTTGCTTTTCCACTGCTTCTCCCGAAGAGGCAGAAACCCCTTGTACAACCCCCGGAGTATCCCCATGTCCTCTGTTTCCCCCACGCTGCGCGCGACCGGTCTGTCCGCGCTGGCGATCGGCTCCGTCCTCGCCCTCAGCGGCTGCGGTGCCATCACCTCGCTCCTCGGCGGCCAGGGCAACGTCTTCGACCTCAGTGTCGGCGAGTGCTTCACGGCGACCGAGCTGAACAACGCGTTCGCCTCCGAGGAGGTCAGCGAGCTTCCGATCGTCGACTGCTCCGAGGAGCACGACTCGGAGATCTACTACATCGAGGACCTGCCGGAGGGCGACTACCCCGGTGACGAGTTCGTCAGCACCGAGTGGGAGGAGATCTGCCTCGGGGACAACTTCACCGACTTCATCGGTGTCCCCTGGGAGGAGTCCGAGATCGACGCGTCGGCGTTGATGCCCACCCAGGAGACCTGGGAGCAGCTCGACGACCGCGAGATCACCTGCTACGCCACGTCGTCCGGTGAGATGCTCACCGGCAGCCTCTCCGGCGCCAACCGCTAGCCCTCGGTGGCGGGCCCTGTCCCAGCCCGCGCCACCCCGGGCCGCGGTTCACCTGCGGTGACATGCCACGCGTCGGGCCCCGAGTCGGCAAGAATTCTGATTCGCCCCGTCCCGGACGGAAACCTTCTCCGCATCGCGTGCATCTTGACAGATGTCGCCGACCCTCCCCAGTCGGTAGCAAGCAACCTTCGACCTGGTGGAGTACCCATGTCCGCAACACACCGCCCGCTGCTCGGCCGCACCGTCCTCGCAACCCTGGCCGTCGGCGCCGCGCTCTCCCTCTCCGCATGTGGCCAGCTGCCTCTGCTGCCCCCCGCCCTCACCGGCGGCCAGGAGGTCTCCCCGGAGCCCGTCGAGACCGACGACCCCAGCGAGACCCCCGCCGACCCGGTCGAGACCGAGACGCCCGCCGGCGCCTCCGACACGGGTGTCTTCAACATCGGACTGGGCGACTGCCTGAACGAGATGGAGACGAACCCGGACGAGCAGATCTCCGAGGTCCCCGTCATCGACTGCTCCGAGCTCCACGACTACGAGGTCTACCACGTCGAGGACATCACGGAGACGGGTGCGTACCCGGGCGACGACGCCGTCTCGGAGGCCGCCGACGCCCTCTGCCGCGACGCCTTCGACGCCTGGGTCGGCATGGCCTATGCGGACTCCGGTATCAACTACACGCCGCTGTACCCCGTCGAGGAGGGCTGGGACCTGGGTGACCGCGAGGTCCTCTGCCTGGCCTACGACATGGCCGGCCAGGTCCAGGGCTCCCTGGAGGGTGCCGCGTACTAGGTCCGGGACCCGGGACCCCCTGCGCAGCGGACGACGGACGGCCCGCACCACGACGGTGCGGGCCGTCCGCGTCGACACCGGGCCGGTCTTTCCGGTCGGCCCCCGCAGGTGCCGGTCCGGTTCCGGTCAGACCCCCGCGCCTCCCGCGACGGGCAGGTGCAGCGGGGCGACCGGTTCGGCCGAGTCCTGCGCGAACGCCTCGGCGGTCTCGGCAGCCGGGGCCGGTTCCACCGGCGCAAGGCCCTGGCAGGTGACGTCTGCCGGCGCCTCGCCGTCCACGAGGTAGGCGTCCACGGCGTCCCTCACACACGGCAGGCCGAAGGAGAGGTAGAAGCCGTGCCCGCCGTCCCCGGCCACCGTGACCAGGGGGTTGTCCAGGCGCTCGGCCATGGCCACACCGTCCTCGTAGGGGGTGTTGGCGTCGAACTCCCCGGCGATGACCAGACCCCGGGGGTAGCCGTCGCGCTCCGCCTCCACCGCGGGCTCCGGTCGTTCCACCGTGCTGAAGCCGCACGCGTAGGGGCCGGCCCACAGCGCGCCGCTCCCGTAGGGGTGCTCCTCCCGGTACACGCGGGTGTCCTCCCGGTACACGCTGGGCCGACCGGGCCACTCCGTCTCACACAGGACCGCGGTCTGCAGGTCCGGGGTGATGATGTCCCCCACCTGCCCGTAGGCGATGCTCAGGGTCTCGTACCCCTCGGGAAGCGGCTCCCCGTTGACGACGAACCACTGGAACGAGGCGAACAGGTCCCACGACGCCTGGAAGCGTGCGTGGAACCCGAGGTCCAGGTCGAAGAAGTTGTTCTCGTACCCCGGCAGGCGGGAGTCCTCGCCGAGCGGTTCCTCCCGCAGCCGTGCGGAGGCGGCGTCGAGGGTCGCGTGGACGTCCTGCGGGGTCCCACCGAAGCCGTACAGGTCGTCGTGCTCGGCGAGCCAGGCCGTGTACCGGTCCATGTTGGCGCTGTAGGCGGGGGCCTGCCCCATGAGGGCCTCGCGCGTCACACCCTCGGGGAGGGTGGCGGAGTCCAGGACGCTGCGGTCCATCCGCTCGGGGAAGAGGGTGCCGTACACGGCTCCCAGGTAGGTGCCGTAGGAGGCGCCCAGGAAGTTGAGGTTCTCCTCGCCCAGGGCGGCGCGGATGACGTCCATGTCCCGGGCGGTGTTCGCGGTGCTCATGTGCGGGAGCAGGTCGCCCTGGGTGCGCTCACAGGTGCGCTGGTAGCCGATCGCGGCCCTGGTCAGGGTGGAGAACTCGGCGTCGGTCGGCCGCGTGTAGAAGGGCGCTGGTTCGGCTTCGCAGTCCATGCGCGGGGAGGAGGCGCCCGTGCCGCGCGGATCCATGCCGATGATGTCGTACACCTCGGCGGCGCGCGTGTCCCCGAGGCCCCAGCCCGCCCCGGGGTTCTCGGCGAGGGAGAGGGGAGCGGTGCGCCCGTGACCGCCCGGACCGCCGGGGTTGGTGAGGAGGATGCCGCGCCGCCGCTCGGCGTCGGTGGCGGTCCCGCGGCTGACGGCGACGGTGATGCGCGTGCCGTCGGGGTCGGCGTAGTCGAGGGGGACCTCGACGTCGGCGCACTCCAGGCCGGGGAGTTCGGCCTCGGTACAGGGCGCCCACGCGACATCCTGGCCGTGGAAGCCGGCGAGGGCGGTGTCGGGGTCGGCGGGGTCGGCGGCGGCCGGTGGGGCCGCGGCGAGTGAGGTGGTCAGAGCGGCCGTCAGGACGCCCACGGCCAAGGGGATCGTGCGTGCTCGGCGCACAGGGGTGGCCTCCGCTTTCGGTCTTGTTCCGGGGGGAACGGGATCGTGTGCTTCGGAGGCACCACGGTACGAACCGGGCGGGTGTCGGCAACATACACAAAAGTCATGGATTCGACGTATGGCCGGATGCGGACAGTGACGGCTCCGGCCCGGAACGCCGTGTCGCGCGCGGGGGAGTGGGGGAGCCCGTGCGGCTGTTCGCACGCGAGGGGCGGCAGAGGCGCCTGGGCGGTCGGCCCGCCCGGCGATGTGTGGGGGTAGGAGCCGGTATGACCCCGCGAGTTTCCCCTGTTCGCAGGTCGCGCGGTTACACGGCTCGGGTTCGGGGGATCACCGCGAGCGTCGGAACCGACCAACGAAGCCTTCGAGGAGACCTATGCGCCGGATCACCGCCGCCTTCGCTCTGACCGCCGCCGCCCTGGGGGCGATGTCCGCGCCCGCCGCGGCCGACGACCGCGACGGGCTGCTCGGCCTCGGCGACGCACAGGAGTTCGCCCAGACGGTTCTCTCCAGCGGTGGCCCCAGCGTCTCCGGGGGCCTGCAACTGAACTCCGACGCGGTCTGACAGGGGGTCCGAAACCTCAGTTCTGCCATGCGTCACCCTGTCAACTCGCGAAGTAGTGCCGTAGCCAGTGGAAGGTGTACCCGTCCGGGAGCTCCGAAATGTGGACCCCGTCCCGGAAATGGTCGTAGAAGACCGACACGTTGGCGTAGGGCCTTTCGCAGGGAGCGCCTCGGCAAGGGCGGGCGGTGTCGATTCGTGGAAGCAACGCCCTCGTCCTGGCCCTCCAGTAGCTGCTTGTGGAACACCTCCCGCGGTGTTGTCACGACGGTATGACACCACCACGTCACCGATCTAGCCTGTAAAAAAGGAATAAATTAATAAAATGGTGGATGCTAAAATCAGAATGACTGAGGATCCCGCGAGCATGTGCCGACCGAGGGTGTTTGTCCGCTCTTTTTTCGTCATGTAAAGCACTGCGAGGGCGAATGCAAGGAGAAAGAAAGTGGCAGATGTAATGGTAGGAGTGTCGATCATGATTCCTGCTCTCCGTTCACGGTTTATTGTGGCGCAATTTCGCACTGCTTTTGCAGGTGCCCGGAGATTTCTCCTCGGGCGCCCGGCCGGGGCCTGGGCTGCTGCCACAGCCTGATCGTTGATCCACACGCCGATGCAGATCAAACCCCTCCCGCGGCTGCCGGAACTCCAAGGATCAGGGGGGAGCGGGTGTTCTTCAGGGTGCGGCGCCAGTCGCGCACCGCCCGGTCCCGCGCGGCCGGGTCGGTGAGGGGGCCGCCGTCCTCGACGACGCAGCGGGCCAGCGCGAGGTGCCCTGCGGGGGGCAGGGGTGCGTTGGCGTGGGTGGTGGGGGCATCGAGGGCCTTCCGGTCCGGTGGTAGATGTCACAATCCACACCGATGCCGGACGCCCTCTTCGTGTGTGTCAGGCGGGGTGGGTGTTACCAACCTCAGCGGTCAGTACACCTAGGTCGTGTTTTTTGGATCCTTCCGGGCTCGCGTCCACCAGGCTTCCTCTCGCCGCGCCTCTGCGCTCGTGAAGCACAACCAGGCTGAACTTCGCACATCGTCTTGCGAGAGATCGCCTGGACGGCCGCTCGCCGACCCGAAAACCTCCAAAAAACACTCCCTAGGCCTTGACGTTAGGGCCTGCTCACTCCGGAGCACACGCCGAGCGGACAGCGCGTCTACCCGGAGTCCACGGTCGGGCGGGTCCGGCTGATCCGGCAGT
Organism: Nocardiopsis sp. NPDC058631; assembly: GCF_042716955.1. Lineage (NCBI taxonomy): Bacteria > Bacillati > Actinomycetota > Actinomycetes > Streptosporangiales > Nocardiopsidaceae > Nocardiopsis > Nocardiopsis sp. NPDC058631. The sequence goes on from NZ_JBHXQY010000027.1 coordinate 23,055, forward strand.
TGTACGCCGCAGGCCTGAACAGCCGCACCGTCGCCGTGATCCTGCCCAGCGTGGACGCCGGGCGCGCTGTTCCCGGATTGCTGGCGCGCCTGCGAACTGAACGGGCCCGCATCAGCGCGGGTATCGCGGACCTGCAGGAGGCCGGGCGCCTGCTGGACCAGGTGATAGACACGTCATCCTGTCGCTGATCCAGGGCGACCTGGCGCCGGTCGAGTAGGGGCGGGGGCCGGGGGGCGGGCAGGGGCCCGTCCCCGCCCCCCGCGTCTCCGGCCTCTCCTTTCGTTGGAATGCTGTCCGTTTATGCACATGTGTGCCTTGAGAAGGTAGTCTCCTGTGCGTCAAGAGGACGGTCGTGACAAACCGTCCCTTTGCATACGAAACCGTCTTCGGTGGGGGATTCCCCCTCCTTCTCCGGAGAGTGGAGTTCGTGCGGAACACGTCGCCCCCACTGTTTCCGCACGATTTCCCTCTGCGCCCCGAACCGGCCGGAACGGTATCGAATTCCCAGCTCAGAGCTGGCCTCGGGAGACCCCGGGGCGGCACGCGGCAGGAAGACGACGAACTGACAGGAGAGCCATGACCCCCGCTCCTCCGCCCCGGGCCCCAGCGCGCGGAGTTGTGCCGAGCACGCTCGCCGCACACCGGGGAAGACGTGTCCGCGCCGTTGTCGACCGGGATTCGGTCGGTCCCCGCAACATTTTCCGGTCTTCCTGCCGTGAACAGGAAGGCGCGTGTGCACCTGCCGGTGCCGAACCCCCCGCATCCGCGCGTGCCGAGGCGCGGGACGGCGGCCCGCCCCCGTCGGGGCCCCTTCCTCCCCGTGCCGCCCCGGGGTCCGTCCGAAACACTGGGCCCGTCTCCCCGCGTGAGCCGGTGCCCGCGCGCCCCTGACCCCAGCCCTCAACACCCTGACTGTCGAAAGGAACCGGTCATGTACAAGGACCTGTACGACCTCGGTGAGCTTCCCCCCGCGGGCCACGTGCCCGCGCGCATGCACGCCTTCACCCTGCGCCGGGAGCGCTACGGGGAGCCCCGTGACGCCTTCGCGAGGGAGGTCGTGCCGGTGCCCGCACTCGAACCCGGGCACGTCCTCGTCTACACGATGTCCGCGGGCGTCAACTACAACAACGTCTGGGCGGCCAAGGGCCACCCCGTCGACGTCATCTCGATGCGGGAGAAGGCCGGGGAGACCGAGGAGTACCACATCGGAGGTTCCGACGGCGCGGGCATCGTCTGGGCCGTGGGGGAGGGAGCGCGCGGCGTCGAGGTCGGCGACCACGTCATCATCGCCTCGGGCCAGTGGGACGAGAGCGCCGACGACATCCGGATGGGGCGGGACCCCGTCGCCTCACAGAGCATGCGGGTGTGGGGGTACGAGAAGAACTTCGGCTCCTTCGGACAGTTCACGCTCGTGCGCGACGTCCAGTGCCACCGCAAGCCCGACAACCTGCCCTGGGACGTGGCGGGCGGCTTCCTCGTGAGCGCGGCCACGTCCTACCGCCAGCTCTTCGGCTGGGACCCCAACGTGGTGCGCCCCGGGGACCCGGTGCTGATCTGGGGCGGCGCCGGAGGGCTGGGGACCTCGGCCATCCAGCTGGCCCGCCAGGCGGGGGGCAGGCCCGTCGCGGTGGTCTCGACCGAGGCCAAGGCCGAACTGTGCCGCGAGCTGGGGGCGGTCGGCACGATCCTGCGCACCGACTTCGACCACTGGGGGCGGGTGCCGGACGAGTCGGACACCCAGGCGTACTCCGCCTGGATGAGGGGAGTACGCTCCTTCGGCAAGCGGTTCTGGGAGGAGTTGGGCGAACGGCGCTCACCCCGTATCGTCTTCGAACACACCGGCGCCGACACCCTGCCGACCTCCCTCTACCTGTGCGACAGCTCGGGGATGGTGGTGATCTGCGGCGCGACCTCGGGCTTCCAGGCCGACGTCGACCTCCGCTTCCTGTGGATGCGGCTCAAGCGGCTCCAGGGGTCGCACTTCGCCTCCCCGGCGCAGTGCCGGATGGTGATCGATCTGGTGGCCAACGGCCAGCTCGACCCGTGTGTGACGAAGATCGTGGAGTTCGACGAGATCGGTGAGGCCCACCAGTGGGTGCGGGACAACGCCCAGCCACCGGGCAACATGTCCGTGCTGGTCAACGCTGTTCGCGGGCAGACCGGGGTGGACGCCTAGAGCGGTCCGGGTGGGCCCTGGCGGGGGGCAAAAGCGGGCAAATGCCAACAAGCTTCACAATGGTGATCTCGTGTACGATGTGCGGCGTTCTCGCACGTCAGGAGTGTCTGTCCGTGCGCTTTTCCGATGCTTCGCCGATTCGTCTGCCAAGCCGCAAGACCTTTGTTAGTCTGACGAACCGAACGACGGTTCTCGGTGGAAGTACAGGAATTGTGCGGGGCATGGATACTTGCGGCCGGATTGGGTGCCAGTACCCGTCTGGTCCCCGCGCGCACGGGGGTGCTCCGCCCCCGCTCCGGCGTTCCTCCGGTGCAGGGAACATCCGGCTGCCACGGGTGCCCCTCTCGGCCCCCGAAGCAGCCATCTCCCAGGTCAGGGGCGGTGGTGCGGGGCCACCGCCGATCCGCCCACCTGATTCGAGGAGACGAGATTGTGGCAGAGGCGCCGTCGCCGCGAGACAGTTCCGACCCCCGCTCCGGCGGGGACGGGCCGATGATGTCGACGGAGGACGGGCAAGGAGCCAAACGAGAAGGAAGGTTCCGCAGGGCCATCTCCAGGATGGTCAGGTCCCAGGAACCGCCGTCACCGGAGACCGAGCAAGGAAATCCCGTGCATCATCCCGTGCATCCGCACTCGCAGACCAACGGCCGCACGCCGGACCGGGAAGGCGACCGGCCCACGGCCGGTGCCGCTCCCGCAGCCAAGGAGACGGAGTCCGGCGCCAACCTCCCGACCGTGACAGAGACCGCCACCACCGGGCCCTTCTCCGGGTCCGCTGAGAACGGATACCGCCCGGCCTCCAGGGCGAGCGCTCCCAACCCCTACACGGCCCGGCGTGTGAGCAGCGTCGACGACGTCGACACAGGCGCCACCCCGGTCACGCAGTGGCGCGGTGTCGGACTCGACGAGCCCGAACCGCGCAGCCCGAACATCCCCGCCACGACGGACACCATGACCGAGACCCCCTCCTCGCCAGAGCACCCAGAGCGGCCCGAGGCCCCTGCGGCGCACACACCGGCCTCCGAGCCCCGGCGCCGGGAGGCGAGCGGCTCCGAGACCAGGTGGCCCGAACCCCGGACCGGAGCGCCCAAGGGCGCGTCGCAGGGCCAGGACGCGTGGCAGCGCCCGGCGGACCAGTCCCAGCAGCCGCCCGCGCGGGCGGCCGAACCCGCGGCGGAGCGGTACCAGGCTCCGCAGCGCGAGCGCACCGCCGCCTCCGCTCCGTCCCCCTACCAGCAGCCGGGCCCCGCACCCGAGCAGCCCGTCCAGGAGCGCCACTCCGAGCCGCAGTACGGCGACGCCCCGCGCGCGGGCCAGTACCCGGGCGAGCGCGGCCAGGCCCCCGCCCAGCAGGCCCCCCAGCACCCCGACGGCCAGTACGCCTCCGCCTACCAGGGCGACGGCCGCTACCAGGGCGGTGCCCCGCAGAACGGCCAGTTCCAGGGCGAGGCGCCCCGGGGCGGCCAGTACGGCCACCCCTACGAGCCGCGCTACGCGGGGCCCGACCCGTACCGGCCCCAGCCGCCGGCCCCCGTGTACCCCGGGCACCGGCAGGACGCCTACGCGCCCCTGCCGCCGCCCCCGCAGTACGGCGCCTACGCGCCCCCGCAGGGCCAGCCGATGCCGCCGCAGTACCCGCCCTACCCGGCGCCGTACCCGCCGCAGCAGCCGATGGTCACCTACCAGAGCGCCTACCCGGTGCCCTTCCAGCCGCCCGGGTACGTCCTCCACGGCCAGCCGGTCTTCTACCCGGGGCAGTACAACCCCTACGGCCAGCCGGTCCAGCACGTCATCGTGCTCGCCGCCGGTCAGCAGCCGCAGGTGATCACCGCCGAGTCCGCCGGCGCGCTCCTGGCCGAGCACGCCGGACGCACCACAGCGGAGGAGGTGCGGGAGGACAGGACGCCCACCCGGGCCCAAGCCGTGGAGGCGACCGCGCCCGCTCCCGCCGTGGCCGCGGAGCCGGAGCCCAAGGCCGTCACGGAGGCCCCGGCCGTGCCGGCCGCCCCCGTCGAGGCCGCGGCTCCCGCCGCCGCCCCTGCCGAGGCCGCCGCACCCGCCGTCCCGGCGGCGCCCGAGGCCCCCAGCGACCTCCCCGAGCGGGCCGCGCTCGTCGAGGAGCTCGCCGCCCTGCGCGGTGCCAAGGGCAGCCTCCTCAACGAGGCGCTCGCGGGTCTGGCGATGCGCGACCTCTCGCTCGTGGACGCGCTGCTGGAGATGGTCGAGGAACTGGAGACCGACGCCCAGGACCCCGACCTGCTCGACAAGCTCTTCCAGATCGACAACTTCGCGACCCGGATGCGGCGCAACGGGGAGAACCTCCTGGTGCTCACCGGACACGACGGCGGGGAGTCCGACGCCCACGACGAGATCGTGCCCCTGCTCGACGTGGCCCGCGCCGCCACCTCCGAGATCAAGGACTACCCGAGGGTCCGCCTGGGCAAGCTGCCGCAGACCTCCATCACCGGTATGGCGGCCGACGACATCAGCCACCTCCTCGCGGAACTCCTGGACAACGCCACCGCCAACTCCCCCGAGCACTCCCAGGTCGTGATCAGCGCCCAGGAGATGGACGACGGCCGACTCATGGTGGTCGTCGAGGACGAGGGCGTGGGCATTCCCGAGAACCAGTTGGCCGAGCTCAACGCACGCCTCGGGGGCCAGCCGGTCCTCGACGACGAGGTCCCCCGCCACATGGGTCTCTACGTCGCCAGCCGGATCGCGCTCAAGCACGGGCTGGAGACCAGACTCGAATCCCGGTCCTTCCGCGGGGTGAGCGCCTACGCGATCATCCCCAAGGAGCTGCTGCGCGTGGCCACCCCCCGCACGCCCGGACAGGCGCGCACATCGACCATCCCGATGGTCAAGGCCCCCGCCGCCCCCGCCGCCCCCACCGGCCCGGTGCCCCACCGGCCCATTCCGGGGACCGGCGCGAACGGGTCCTCCGTCCCCGCCTCCGGGGAGGGCTCCGGCCCGGCCGTCACCTCGGCCGGACTGCCCCGGCGCAGCGCCACCCCGCACGGTTCGCCCCTGCGGAGGATGCCGCGCCCCGGATCGGTGCCGGAGGCGCCCAAGGGCCGCGAGGACACCCCGCCCAAGCTGACGGGGGAGGCCCGGGCCGCGCAGATCCGCGACGAGCTCGGCGACTTCCTCGAAGGGGAGCGCGCCGCGCTGGAGGGCGAGGAGCTCGATGGCGACGACAAGTGACACCACTGCTTCCCGCGGGCCCACGGGAGCTCCTCCCGGTGTGCACGCACACCCCCCGTACACAGCGAACCCGACACTCGGCCGAGGCAGGTAACACACAGCGATGACAGAATCCGTGAACGAAAGCGTGGAGAACTTCTCGTGGCTCATCGACCGGTTCGTCCGGGACGTGCGGGGCGTCGAACACGCCGTGGTCGTCTCCTCCGACGGACTGGTGCTGACCCACTCCAGTGACTTCCCCGAGGAGCACGCCGAGCAGCTCGCGGCCATCGCCAGCGGCCTGCACAGCCTCGCCGTCGGTGGAGCCCAGCTCTTCCAGCGCGGCGAGTGCGAGCAGCTGCTCGTGCGCTTCAACCACGGCCACCTCTTCATCATGGCCATCAGCGACGGTTCCTGCATGGCGGTCCTCACCGCTCCCGGCACGGAACTCAAGCTCGTCGGTTTCCAGATGGCCAAGCTTGTCGAGAACGTGGCGCACGTTCTCACCCCGCAGCTGCGCTCGCAGCTGCGCGAAGTCATCCAGAACTGACGAGGGTGACCCGTGACGGTTCGGCAGGAATGAGGTTGCTGCGGCTATGAGCTTCCGCAGGCGAAGGAGTAACCGTGTCCGCCCGTTCACCTTCACCGGTGGGCGGACGCGGTCACGGCATCCGCTGATGGTGCAGACCCTGGTCTCGACGTCCGAGCCCGGGCAGGAACCTCCTGGCACCCTCATGCCGGAGTCGATCAACATCTACAAGCTGTGCCGGGAGACCCGGTCGCTCGCCGAGGTGTCGGCCGAGTTGAACATCCCCCTGGGTGTCACGCAGGTTCTGGTCAGCGACCTGGCCGAGCAGGACCTGGTGTACATCCACCCGACCATCACCGGCAGCAGTCCATCGGAAAACCAGGTTCTGGAGAGGGCTCTTCGTGGTCTCGAACGACTTTTCCAGTGACAAGCGGTCGAATCGCAAGAAGATGTCGAGCAAGATCGTCATCGCCGGTGGCTTCGGAGCCGGCAAGACGACCTTGGTGCGCTCGGTGTCGGAGATTCCCCCGGTCACGACAGAGGCGATCATGACCGAGGCGAGCGTCGGACACGACGACACCTCGGCCACCCCCGACAAGACGACCACCACCGTCGCGATGGACTTCGGCCGCATCACCATCGACGACGAGCTGGTCATGTACATGTTCGGAACACCGGGCCAGGCCCGGTTCTGGTTCATGTGGGACGACCTCGTCCGCGGTGCCGTGGGCGCCGTCGTCGTGGTCGACTGCCGAAGGCTCGCGGACTCCTTCGACGCCGTCGACTACTTCGAGACGAACAAGCGCATCCCCTACATCGTGGCGTTGAACAAGTTCGAGGGCCACCTCGACTACACCTCGGAGCAGGTCCGCGAGGCCCTGGAGGTCAGCCCCGAGGTACCGATCATCGACTTCGACGCCCGCAACCGCCTGTCCGGGGGCGACGTGCTCAAGACGCTTCTCCGGTACGCGCTGGAGCACAACCGCACCACCGAGCCCGTCGCCTGACCTGTGGGGAGGCCACGGCCTCCCCACAGCCCCGTAGATTCCCCAGGAAAGTTAGCGAACATGCGCAAGATCCTTATCGTCGGCGCGGGTCACGCCGGCCTGCACCTGGCTCACGGTCTCCTGACCAACGGCTACGACGTCACGGTGATCACGGGGCAGTCCTCGCTGGAGATCAGGACCGGTCAACCTTCCATTTCCCAGTTCACCTTCCCCACCGCGCTGGAGTACGAGCGCAAGTTCGACCTCGACTTCTGGAGCGCGCTCTCCCCGCAGATCCGCGACCAGAGGCTGGCCGTGTACAGGGAGGGCGAGCCCGTCGTCTCCCTGACGGCCAAGACGCATCCCGGCAACGGCTACGCCGTCTCCGTGGACCGTCGGGTGAAGATGGCGGACTGGTTGGAGTCCTTCGAGGACCGCGGCGGCAAGGTCGTGATCCACGGGGTGACGGTCACCGACCTGGACTACTTCTCCAGGATGTTCGACCTCATCATCGTCGCGGTCGGCCACGGAGAGCTGGGCCAGCTCTTCGACCACGACAGCAGCCGGTTCAGCGGTGCCAGACCACGCGCCCTCGCCCAGGCCTACGTCTACGACCTCTGGCCCGACCCGGGCGAGTCGGAGAACATCGGCTGGGCCGGCGTGACGGAGGAGGCCGGGAACATCCTCTTCATCCCGATCCTCACCCAGGAGGGCCCCGCCCACAACATGTTCCTGGTGGACAAGAAGGGCGGCCCGATGGACGCCGGGCCCGGAGGAGCAGCTGCGCCGCATGAAGGACCTCATGCGCAAGTACGCACCCCCCTTCTTCGACAGGGCCAAGGACGCCGTCCTGGTGGACGGACGCAGCACCCTCGTCGAGGACCTGACCCCGCAGGTGCGCAACCCGGTGGGCACGCTGCCCTCGGGCGGCAAGGTCCTGGGCATGGCGGACGTCGTCGTGACCATGGACCCGTTCGTCGGCCAGAGCTGGAACAACTCCACCCGGTGCGCCGAGGCCTACCTCGACAGCATCATCGAGCACGGGGACCAGCAGTTCGACGAGAAATTCCTGGTCGCGGCCTTTGACCGGTTCTGGAAATTCGGACAGGACAACCAGATGTGGGCGGAGTTCGCGTCCAGCATGGTGGAGCAGGAGATGCCCGAGCACATCATGAACGTGATGGGTGCGGCGTCCGTCTACCAGGAGATCGCCGACCGCTGGATCCAGGGGTGGGACTGCCCGTCCGACTACAAGACGTGGCTGTTCGATCCGGAGGCGTCCCAGCAGTACATCGCCGATGTTGTGGCCAAAGCCAACGGCTGAACTCCGCATGGTGCCCGCGTGTGAGGCCCGGCCTTCCCGGTTTCCCGGGGAGGCCGGGCCTCTCCCGTGTTCCAGGGGCGGTGCGGCGTGTTCGCGGCCCCCGGGATACCCTGGTCCGTTGCTTGGCCATTAACCAGGTGTATATGGGGCCGAATCATCTGACCGAAACGGGGCCTCTATTGTCAGTGCTGGCGAGAGCACGTTACTCTCCTTCAGGTTAGTTCCTGTTTCGACCCGAATGGTGTTTCTTGGGTTAGTTCTTGTGACTCCTGGGAAGTGCGTTTCGGCGTCCCCAGCGCCTGAATCCAGTCGTGTCACGGCGCGTGCTCCCGTGCATATGCACGGGCGTCGCCTCCGTTCGGCGGGGGAGGCGGGCCAGGGCAGTCGAGAGTGGAGGCAGCGATCGTGAGTGCTGGACCAACGGGAACCCCGGCCCCTGGTTCCTGGGAACCCGTCGCCGTCGTGGGGATGTCCTGCCGACTGCCCGGGGCCCGCGGTCCCGAGGCCTTCTGGCGCCTCCTGAGCGAGGGACGCGAGGCCGTGTCCCCACCCCCCGTGCGGCTCGGCGGGGGATCACCCGAGCGCGGCCCCGACTGGGGCGGCTACCTCGACGACGCCGAGTACTTCGACGCCTCCTTCTTCGGGATCTCGCCGCGCGAGGCCCTGGCGATGGACCCCCAGCAGCGCCTCATGCTCGAACTGGGCTGGGAGGCGATCGAGGACGCCCGGACGGCCCCCAGCACCCTCAGGGACACCCGGGTCGGCCTGTTCGTCGGAGCGATCAACTCCGACTACGCGCTCCTCCACGACCGGGGCGGGCCCGAGGCGATCACCCACCACACGCTCACCGGAACCCACCGCAGCCTGATCGCCAACCGCCTCTCCCACTTCCTCGGGCTGCGCGGACCCAGCATGACCGTGGACTCGGGGCAGTCCTCCTCCCTCGTCGGCGTGCACCTGGCGGTGGCGAGCCTGCGGCGCGGCGAGTCCGACGTCGCCCTCGCCGGCGGGGTCAACCTCGTGCTGGTGCCCGAGAGCACCGAGGGGGTCGCCCGTTTCGGCGGGCTCTCCCCGAGCGCGCGCAGCCACACCTTCGACTCCCGCGCCGACGGTTACGTCCGCGGTGAGGGCGGCGCCGTGGTGGTCCTCAAGCCCCTCAGCCGGGCCCTGGCCGACGGGGACCGCGTCCACGCCCTCATCCACGGGAGCGCCGTCAACCACTCCGGTGGCGACGGGTACCTGACCCGTCCGACCGCCGAGGGGCAGGCGTCCGTCATCCGCGCCGCCTACGCCGACGCCGGAAAGGACCCCGGCCAGGTCGCCTACGTGGAACTGCACGGCACAGGTACCCCGGCGGGCGACCCGGTGGAGGCGGCCGCCCTCGGGGACGTCTTCGCGCAGGGCCGGGACGAGCCACTGCGGGTCGGTTCGGCCAAGACCAACGTGGGCCACCTCGAAGGGGCGGCCGGCATCGTGGGACTGGTCAAGGCCGTCCTCAGCCTGGGCCACCGGCAGATCCCGCCCGCCCTCAACTTCGCCGAGCCCCACCCCGCCATCGACATGGAGGCGTGGGGCCTGTCCGTGCAGACCCGGAAGGAGCCCTGGCCCAGCCACTCCCCGTTGGCCGGTGTGTCCTCCTTCGGCATGGGCGGTACCAACTGCCACCTGGTCCTGGGGCCCGTGCCCCTCAACGAACGTCCCTCGTCCGAGAGCACGTCCGGCCGCACCCTCGACCCCGTGCCGTGGGTGCTGTCGGGGCGCTCCGACGAGGCCCTGCGCGCCCAGGCGTCCGCGCTGCACGCCTACGTGTCCTCCCGGCCCGGTGTCCAGGCCCGGGACGTCGGTCTCTCCCTGGCCACGACCAGGGACGTGTTCGAGCACCGCGCCGTGGTGTTCGCGTCGGGGGAGGACGGGACCAGGGAACTGGAATCCGTGCGCCCCGAGGGCGCCGCCGTCGTGGGCGGACCCGGACCGGTCCTGGTCTTCCCGGGCCAGGGCGGCCAGTGGCTCGGTATGGGGCGCGACCTGCTCGACGGCGACGGGGCGATGGCCGCGGAGTTCACCCGCCGGGTCGAGGAGTGCGAACGCGCACTGGACCCGTACGTGGACTGGGCACTCACCTCCGTCCTGCGCGGAGAGCCGCAGGCCCCGCCGCTGACCGGCGGCCAGGCCCGGGCGGACGTCGTCCAACCGGTGCTGTGGGCGGTCATGGTCTCCCTCGCCCGGGTGTGGGAGGCCGTGGGCGTACGACCCTCGGCGGTGGTCGGCCACTCCCAGGGCGAACTGGCGGCCGCGTGCGTGGCCGGTGCGCTCACCCTGGACGAGGCGGCCAGGGTCGTGGCTCTGCGCAGCCGTGCCCTCACCGCGCTCTCCGGCACCGGGGCCATGGCCTCGCTGGGCATCGCCCCCTCGGACGCGGAGAAACTGGCCCGCGTCCTGCCCGACCTGCACGTGGCGGCCGTCAACGGACCCGCCTCGGTGGTCGTGTCGGGCGACCCGGGATCGGTGCGCGAGGCCGTGGAGCGCTGCGTGGACCGCGGTGCGCACGGAGCCCTGGTCGACGTGGACTACGCGTCGCACTCCTCCCACGTGGAGGACATCCGCGACCTCATCTCCCAGGACCTGGGCAAGGTGCGCTGGCGCCGCCCGAAGATCCCCCTCTACTCCACGCTCACCGGCGCGGAACTGGGCAGGACCGCCATGGACGCCGCGTACTGGTACGCGGGCCTGCGCAACCCCGTGCTGTTCGCCGACGCGGTCGACGCCCTCGTGGCGGACGGCCGCCGGGTCTTCCTGGAGGTCGGTCCGCACCCGGTGCTGGCGCACGGGGTGCGCGGCTCCCTGGAACGCGCGGGCGTCTCCGGCCACGTGCTCAAGACCCTGCGGCGCGGGGCGGGTGACGAGGCGCAACTGCTCACGGCCGCGGCCCGCGCCTTCAGCGCGGGGGTGGACATCGACTGGCCCGTGCTGTTCGAGGGCACCGGCGCGCGCCGGACCGACCTCCCCACCTACCAGTTCCAGCGCAGGGCCTTCTGGCCCGAGGGCGCCGGCGGGTTCCGCCACGAGGGCTCGGTGAGCTGGGCCACGCAGCGTTCCCGCGCGGAGGAGGACGGGGCCGCACCGCCGCGCACGGAACCGGTCGCCGCACTGGTCTACACGCGTACCGCGCGCGTCCTGGACCGGGACTCCCTCGACGCGGGGGACGAGCACCGGGCGTTCCGGGACCTGGGCTTCGACTCCGTCATGACGCTCGAACTGCGCGACGCGGTGCAGAGGGCCACCGGCGTCCGGCTGGACGACACCCTCCTGTTCGAGGTGCCCACCCCGGCCGGCCTGGCCGCATTCCTCACCGGCGAACTGGGCAGCGACGAGATCGCCACGGCGGGGGAGTCCGCGACCGGGAGGCCCGACGGATCCGCTCCGCCACCGCGACCCGCACAGGCCGCGCCGTTACGCGTCCGGTCCGGCCCTGCCCCCGCCGCCACGGACGACCCGATCGCCATCACCGCCATGGCCTGCCGCCTGCCGGGCGGTGCGTCCTCGCCGGAAGAGCTGTGGCGCCTGGTCCAGGAGGGGGTGGACGCCGTCGGCGACTTCCCCGACAACCGGTTCTGGGACCTGGACGCCCTCTACGACCCCGAACCCGGGACCCCCGGCCGCACCTACACCCGCAGGGGCGGGTTCCTCTACGACGCCGACATGTTCGACGCCGACTTCTTCGGGATCTCCCCGCGCGAGGCCGAGGCCATGGACCCCCAGCAGCGGCTGCTCCTGGAGACCTCCTGGGAGACGATCCAGCGCGCCGGGCTCTCCACCGACGACCTGCGCGAAGAGCAGGTCGGCGTGTTCGTCGGCGCGATGCCCGGCGACTACGGGCCCCGGCTGGCCGACCCCGCACGGGAGGGCGACGCCGGGTACCGGCTCACCGGTTCGACGATGAGTGTGGCCTCGGGGCGCATCGCCTACGTGCTCGGGCTGCGGGGCCCGGCCCTGACCATCGACACCGCCTGCTCGTCCTCCCTCGTGGCCCTCCACCAGGCGGCCGAGGCGGTCCGCCGGGGCGAGTGCGAGATGGCGCTGGCCGGAGGCGTCACCGTGATGTCCTCGCCCGGGATGTTCCTGGAATTCTCGGCCCAGCGCGGCCTGTCCTCCGACGGGCGGTGCAAGGCCTTCTCCGACGACGCCGACGGAACCGCGTGGGCGGAGGGCACCGGGATGCTCCTTTTGGAACGCGCCTCCCGGGCCAGGCGGGCCGGACGGCCCGTCCTGGCCCTGCTCCGCGGTAGCGCGGTCAACTCCGACGGCGCCAGCAACGGGCTCACCGCCCCCAACGGCAAGGCGCAGGAGAGCGTCATCCGCCAGGCCCTGGCCACGGCGGGCCTGGAGGCGGGCGAGGTGGACGCCGTCGAGGCGCACGGCACCGGAACCCGGCTCGGCGACCCGATCGAGGCCAAGGCGCTCATCTCGGTGTACGGCCGCGACCGCGACGCCAGCGCCGAGCCGCTGCGCCTGGGGTCGCTGAAGTCCAACATCGGGCACGCGCAGGCCGCCGCCGGGATCGCCGGGGTGATCAAGACCGTGCAGGCCCTGCGGCACGGGCGCCTGCCCCGCACCCTCCACGCCGACGCCCCCACCACCCGGGTGGACTGGGAGGGCAGCGGCGTGCGCCTGCTCACCGAGAACGAGCCCTGGCCGGACACCGGCCGACCCCGGCGCGCGGCGGTGTCCTCCTTCGGGATCAGCGGAACCAACGCCCACCTCGTCCTGGAGGGGGTCTCGGACGAGGGCGCCCCCGTCCGGCTGCCGGACCTGCCCTTCCAACGCCGTCGGCACTGGGCGCAGCCCACCGCCGCCCCCGCCCCGGCCACGACCACGCTCGTCGGGGACGAGGGGCTGGAGCTGGCCGACGGCACCACCGTGTTCACGGGCTCCGTCGGTGTCGCCGAGCACCCCTGGACCGCCGACCACGGGCTGTTGGGCCGCACCATCCTGCCCGGCACGGCCCTGGCCGAGCTCGCCCTGCACGCCGGCGCGCGCACCGGGGCCCCCGCCGTCACCGACCTGACCCTGGAGTCGCCCATGGTGCTGCACCGCACCGGTGCGGTGGCGGTACAGGTGACCGTGGGCGGACCCGACAAGGCGGGACGCCGCGAGGTGAGCGTCCACTCGCGAGGGTCGGCGGGCGGGGCGTGGACACGGCACGCCTCCGGCCTGCTCGAACCCGTCGGAGAGGCGGGGGCCCGGGCTGCCGGAACCCCGGGCGGGGGCGCGGAGCCGGCACCCCCCGCGGCCTGGCCGACGGCCGAGGCCTCCGCGCTGGAGTTCGACGCAGACGCCGACTACCAGCGCCTGGCGCGGCGCGGCTACGACTACGGTCCGGCGTTTCGGGGGCTGAACCGCGCCTGGCGCGACCGGGACGGAGCGCTCGTGGCACAGGTGTCCCTGAGCGGTCGGCCTGTCGGGACCTTCGAGGGGCCGCACCCGGCGCTGCTGGACGCCTCCGTGCACGCGGTGCTCCTGTTCGGCTCCCAGCGGGGCGGTGTGCCCCTGGTCCCCTTCGCCTGGAACGGGGTCCGGCTGGCGGACCGGACCGGACCACCGGCCGAGCTGAGGGTGCGCTGGGAACCGCTCGGGTCGGACCGCCACCGGCTCACCGCCTTCGACGGGGAGGGCGCGCTCGTCCTCACCGTCGACGAACTCGTCCTGCGCCCCGTCGACACGGACGCCCTGCCACCGTCGCAGGAGGAACCCGACCTGTACCGGCTGAGCTGGAAGCCCGTGGACACGCCGCTCCCGGGACCGGAGATCCCCGTCGGCCTCACCTCCCTGGAGTCCCTCGACCAGGGCGGCCCGGTTCCCGACGTGGTCTACGCGGAGCTGCCGGCCCGCGCCGTCTACGCCGACCACGGCTCCGTCCCCGACGCCGTCCGCGAAGGTCTGCGCTCGGCCCTGGAGTCGGTGCGCTCGTGGCTGTTGGACGAGCGCACGGAGCACGCCCGCCTGGTACTGCTGACCTGGCGCGCGGTGGTGGCCCACCCCGACGACCGGCTCAGCGGCCTCGCCGCGTCCCCGGTGTGGGGTCTGCTGCGCTCGGCCCAGCGTGAACACCCCGACCGCCTGGTGATCGTGGACTCCGACGGTTCGGAGGACTCCCACAGGGCCCTGGCCGCCGTCGCGGGGCTGGGTGAGCCCCAGCTGGCGCTCCGGGCCGGCCGGGTCCTGGTGCCGCGCCTCACCGCCGCGGCCGACGGCGTGCTCCTCCCGCCCTCCCCCCTGTGGCGGCTCGACTCGCCCCGGCCCGGTTCCCTCGACGGCCTGGCGCTGGTGCGGGCCCCCGAGGCCGGAGCGGCGCTCGCCCCGGGGGAGGTGCGCGTCGAGGTCCGTGCCGCCGGAGTGGACGACCGCGACGTCGCGGCGGCTCCGGGCCGAGCCGACGACGGCCCCGCGATGGGGCTCCAGGGGGCCGGAACGATCCTGGAGACCGGGCCGGGCGTCACGGGTCTGCGGCGCGGTGACCGCGTGGTGGGCGTGTTCGGCGGCGCGTTCGGCCCCGTGGCCGTCGCCGACCGGCGCAGCGTCACCCGTCTGCCCGCCACGTGGGACTTCGAGCGGGCCGCGGCCGTGCCGATCGCCTACCTGACCGCCTACCACGCCCTGGTCGATGTGGCCGCCGTTCGCCCCGGGGAGGCCGTCCTCGTCCACGGGGCCGACACGGGGACGGGTAGGGCGGCCGTCCAGGTCGCCCGTCACATGGGCGCGAGGGTGTTCGCCACGGCCGACCGCGACTCGTGGCCCCTCCTGGAGGGGGCCGGACTGGAGGAGGGGGGCCTGGCCTCCCCCGACCCCCACGACTTCGGGCCCTCCCTGCGCGACGCCAACGGCGGCCAGGGGATGGACGTGGTCCTGGACCCGACCGGGGGGGACGTGGTGGACGCCTCCCTCCGTCTGCTGCGGGCGCCGGGGGGCGGCGCCGGGGCTGGCGGGCGGTTCGTGGCGGCGGGCGCACCCGGACCGTGCGACGGGGAGGACGTCGCCGCCGCGCATCCGGGCCGCGGCTACCACGCCTTCCGTCTGGCCGACGTGGAGCCCGAACGCGTCGGGCAGATGCTCGGCCGGATCATGGAGCTCTTCGCCTCCGGTGTCCTGAGGCCGGCACCGGTCACCGTCCGCGACATCCGCGAGGCCCCTGACGCCCTGCGTGCGCTGCGGGACGGCGAGTCCGCCGGCGCGCTCGTCCTGACCGTCCCGCAGACGCCCTTCCCCCGGGAGGGAACCGTCCTGGTCACCGGCGGCACCGGCACCCTCGGCCACCAGGTGGCCCGCCACCTGGTCACCCGGTACGGCGTGCACGACCTGATCCTGGCCAGCCGCAGCGGCGCCGCCGCCGACGGGCAGGACGTCAGGACCGACGAGCTCCGCTCCCTCGGCGCGCGTGTGGAGGTCCACTCCTGTGACGCGGCCGACCGCGCCTCCCTGGCCCGGCTGATCGACGGCATACCCGAGGACCGCCCACTGCGAGCTGTCGTCCACACCGCCGGCGTCCTCGACGACGCCACCGTGCTCTCCCTCGGGCCCGACCAGCTGGAGGAGGTCCTGCGCCCCAAGGTCGACGCCTCCTGGAACCTGCACGAGCTCACGGCCGACCTGGACCTGCGCGCGTTCGTCCTCTTCTCGTCGGTGACGGGCACCCTGGGCAGCCCCGGGCAGGCCAACTACGCGGCGGCCAACGTCTTCTGCGACGCCCTGGCCCACCACCGGCGCGAACGCGGGCTCCCCGCCACATCCCTGGCCTGGGGGCTGTGGGGCGAGGCCAGCGGGATGACCGGACACCTGGACGGCGGCGACCTGGACGCGCTCGGCCGGAACGGCCTGCTGCCGATGCCCGCCGACCGCGCGCTGGCCGCGATGGACAGTGCCCTCCACCTGGGGTACGAGACCGTCGTCCCCGCCCTCCTGGACCTGGAGAACGGCCCCGTCCCGCCGGTCCTGAGCGAACTCGCCGAGCGGCCGGACCCGGCCGAGGGCGCGGCGAGGGCAGGGCAGCCACCCCTGGCAGCCGGCCGGTTCGCGGACCTGAGCGGCCCCGAGCGCGAGCGGGTGCTGCTCGCCGAGGTACGCACGCACACGGCCGTCGTGCTCGGACGGACGGAACAGGAGGGGTCCGCCGGCGTGCCGGCGGACCGCCCCTTCCGGGAGCTGGGACTGGACTCGCTGACCGGTGTCGAACTGCGCAACCGGCTCGGGGCCCTCTCCGGCCTGCGCCTGCCCGCGACCGCCGTGTTCGACCACCCCACCCCCCGCGCACTGGCCCGGCTCATCGCCGGGAGGCTGTTCCCGGACGAGCCGGCGGCGCCGGAACCCGGCCGCGTCGGGGAACTCGGAACAGGGGCAGAGGCCCCCGAGGCCAGCCACATCGACGACATGGACGTGGAGGACCTGCTGGGGCTCGCCCTGGCAGCGGACGACACCGCGTCCGAGGGAGAGCAGGAGACGGTTGATGGCTACCAGTAACGATCAGAACACCAAGCTCGTCGCGGCCCTGCGCTCCGCGCTCAAGAAGAACGAGCGCCTGCGCGAGGAGATCGACCGCGCGCCGGAGCCGATCGCGATCGTCGGTATGGGCTGCCGTCTCCCCGGCGGGGTCGACACGCCCGGGGATCTGTGGGACCTGCTGGAGCGCGGCGGCGAGGCCGTGGGGCCCCTGCCCTCGAACCGGGGGTGGGACCTCGACGCGCTCCTGGGCGCGGACGGGAGGGAGGGCGGGTCGGCCATGGCGCAGGGCGCGTTCCTCGATGACCCGGCCGCCTTCGACCCCGCCTTCTTCGGGATCTCCCCCCGGGAGGCCGAGGCGATGGACCCCCAGCAGCGGCTCCTCCTGGAGGTGGCCTGGGAGGCCGTCGAGCACGCCGGGATCCCCCCGGAGTCCCTGGCCGGCGGTGACACCGGTGTGTGGGTCGGCGCCATCGCGCAGGAGTACGGGCCCAGGCTGACCGAGGCGCCCGGTGACGGGTTCGCGATCACCGGCACCACCAACAGCGTCGCCTCGGGCCGGCTGTCCTACGTCCTGGGCCTGACCGGCCCCGCGGTCACGGTGGACACCGCCTGCTCCTCCTCCCTGGTGGCCGTGCATCTGGCCGTGCGGGCGCTGCGTGCCGCCGAGTGCTCGTTTGCACTCGCCGGCGGGGCGACGGTGATGGCCACCCCCGGCGTCCTGACCGAGTTCACCCATCTCAGGGGCCTGGCCCCCGACGGCCGCTGCAAGGCCTTCGGAGCCGGGGCCGACGGCGCGGGCTTCTCCGAGGGCGCCGGAATGGTCGCCCTGGAGCGCCTGTCCGACGCCCGGCGCAACGGGCGCCGCGTACTTGCGGTGATCCGGGGCGGCGCGGTCAACCAGGACGGCGCCTCCAACGGTCTCACCGCGCCCAACGGCCCCTCCCAGGAGCGGGTCATCGCCCGGGCCCTGGCGGACGCCCGGCTCACCCCCGCCGACGTCGACCTGCTGGAGGCGCACGGCACCGGGACCGCGCTCGGCGACCCCATCGAGGCGCAGGCGCTGATCTGCGCCTACGGGCGGGAGCGGACCGGCGACCATCCCCTGTGGCTGGGTTCGCTCAAGTCCAACATCGGCCACCCCCAGGCGGCCGCGGGGGTCGCGGGGGTCATCAAACTCGTGCTCGCCCTGCGCCACGGCGTACTGCCCCGCACGCTCCACGCCGAGGAGCCCACCCCGCACGTGGACTGGTCCTCCGGCGCCGTGGAACTGCTCACCGAGGCGCGGCCGTGGCCGCGGACCGGGCACCCCCGGCGTGCCGCGGTGTCCTCCTTCGGGATGAGCGGCACCAACGCCCATCTCATCCTGGAGCAGGCACCGCCGGAGGAACGGGCCGAGGTTCTGGAACACGGCACGGGGGACACCGTGCCGTCCACCGGGGACGCACAGGGAGGGTCCGCGCGACCCGGACCCGTGCTCTGGCCGCTGGCGGCGCGCAGCGGCGCGGCACTGGCCGACCAGGCCACCCGGTTGCGCGACCGTGTCGCGTCGGACCCGGGACTGGACCCGGTGGACGTGGGCTGGTCGCTGGCGACCACCCGCTCGGCCTTCGACCACCGAGCCGTGGTGGTGGGCGGCGACCGCGCCGACCTCCTCGACGCGGTGCGCGCGCTGGCCCAGGGGCGCCCGGCGCCCGCCGTGGTGACCGGCCGGGCCGTCCCCGACCGTAGGCCCGTCCTGGTCTTTCCCGGCCAGGGCGGCCAGTGGGAGGGCATGGCGGTGGAGCTGCTGGACTCCTCGCCGGTGTTCGCGGAGCGCATCGCCGCGTGCGAGCGTGCGCTCGCCCCCTACGTGGACTGGTCGTTGACCGCGGTGCTGCGCGGGGCGAAGGGGGCGCCCTCCCTGGAGAGGGTGGACGTGGTGCAGCCCGCCCTGTGGGCGGTCATGGTCGCCCTGGCCGAGCTGTGGCGCTCCCACGGCCTGCGTCCGGCCGCCGTGGTCGGCCACTCCCAGGGGGAGGTCGCGGCGGCGTGCGTCTCGGGAGCCCTGTCCCTGGAGGACGGTGCGAAGGTGGCGGCGCTGCGCAGCCGGGCCGTCCTGGAACTGTCCGGGACCGGCGCCATGGCCTCCGTCGCCCTGCCGGAGGCCCGTGTCCGCGAGGACCTGGAAGCCTGGGCCGGGCGCCTGCACGTGGCGGTGGTGAACAGCCCCTCCTCGACGGTGATCGCCGGGGAGACCGAGGCCGTGGTCCGTCTGGTCAAGGAGTACGAGGAGTCGGGGGTGCGGGCGCGCAAGATCGCGGTCGACTACGCCTCCCACACCCCGCACGTCGAACGGCTGCGGGAGTCGCTGGCCTCGTCGTTGGCCGGTGTGGCCTCGCGCCGACCCGAGATCCCCTTCTACTCGACCCTGACCGGGCGTCCCGTGGCCGAGGGCGAACTGGACCCGGCGTACTGGTACCGCAACCTGGCCGAGCCGGTGCTGTTCGGCAAGGTCACGGAGAACCTGCTCGCGGACGGGCACGACCTGTTCGTGGAGGCGGGTCCGCATCCGGTGCTGAGCACCGCCGTGCAGGAGACGGCGGAGGCGGCGGGCCGTGCTGACGTGGTCGTGTTGGGCACGCTGCGCCGTGACGAGGGCGGCGCCGACCGGTTCCTGGCCTCGCTGGCGCAGGCGTACGCGTACGGGGCCGAGGTGGACTGGGCGGCGGTGTTCGGTGCGGGCGCCCGGGTCGTGGACCTGCCCACCTACCCCTTCCAGCGGCAGCGCTACTGGCGCTCGTCCGCGCCCGCCGCGGGAACCACGGCAGAGGCCGCACCCGCCGCAGCGGCGGCACACGCACCGAACGGTGCCGACGCGCCCGCCGACCCCGGCACCTGGCGGCTGCCCCCGGGGCTCTCCGCGGCCGAGCGCGAGGACGCCGTCCTCGCCCTGGTCCGCGCGGAGACAGCGGCCGTCCTGGGCCACACGCGACCGGAGGAGGTCGAACTCGGCCGGGGCTTCCTCGACGCGGGCGGGACGTCGCTCGGCGCCGTCCAGCTCCGCAACCGGCTCAACGAGCTGACCGGCCTGGACCTGCCCGTCACCGTGGTCCTGGACCACCCCACCGCCCCCGCCCTCGGCCGCCACCTGGCCGACCGCCTCGCGCAGGCGTCCGGCGCCGGCCTCCCCCCGCTTCCCGTCCTGGACGAACTGGAGAGGCTCGAAACCGCACTGGCCGCCTCGGCGGTGGACGACGGGACCAGGAGGGAGCTCGGTGACCGCCTGCGCGGCCTGCTCCGCCGTCTCGACGGCACCGACGCCGGGGCCGACATCGACGGTGCCACCGACGACCAGCTCCTGGACCTGATCGACCAGGAGTTCGGGATCTCCTGATCCTTCGGACCCTCCTGACCGGAACGCACACGAGAGCGGCACACGGATGACGAACGAGAACAAGTTCCGCGACCTGGTCAAGAAGATGGCCGTCGATCTGCGGCAGGCGCGGTCCCACGCGCAGGAGACGCAGGACCGGGCCCACGAGCCCGTCGCCGTGGTCGGGATCGGCTGCCGCTTCCCGGGGGCCGAGGACCCCCGGGGACTGTGGGACCTCCTGGTCGGGGGGCGCGAGACCCGCGGAGCCTTCCCCACCGACCGGGGATGGGACCTGGACGGGCTCCTCCACCCCGACCCGGACGCCCCCGGGCGCACCTACGTGCGCTCCGCGAGCTTCCTGGAGGGCGCGGGGGAGTTCGACCCCGCCTTCTTCGGGATCAACCCGCGCGAGGCCCTGTCCATGGACCCCCAGCACCGGCTCGTCCTGGAAACCGCGTGGGAGGCACTCGAACACGCGGGCATCACCCCGGGCTCCCTGCACTCCACCCCCGCCGGGGTGTTCGTCGGCATGGTCGGCCAGACCTACGGCCCGCCGATCCAGGAGTCGCCGCCCGAGCTGATCGGCTACCGGATGCTCGGCGCCATGCCCGCCGTCGCCGCCGGACGCGTCTCCTACACCCTGGGCCTGGAGGGCCCGGCCGTCACCGTCGACACCGCCTGCTCCTCCTCGCTCGTCGCCCTCACCCTGGCCATGCGGTCCCTGCGCGCGGGGGAGTCCTCCCTCGCGCTGGCCGGGGGCGCGACCGTCTACACCGACACCTCCTCCTGGGTCTCCTTCACCGGGCACGGCGCCCTCGCCGCCGACGGGCGGTGCAAGGCGTTCTCGGCCGACGCCGACGGAACCGGGTGGGGCGAGGCGGCGGGGATGCTCGTCCTGGAGCGGCTGTCGGACGCGCGCCGCAACGGCCACCGCGTCCTCGCGCTCATCCGGGGCGGCGCCATCGGGCAGGACGGCGCCTCCAGCGGCCTCACCGCGCCCAGCGGCCCCGCCCAGGAACGGGTGATCCGCCAGGCCCTGGCGGACGCCCGGCTCACCACGGCCGACGTGGACACCGTGGAGGCGCACGGCACGGGGACCAGGCTCGGCGATCCCATCGAGGCCAACGCCCTGCTCGGCACCTACGGGCGCGACCGCCCCGGTGAGCCGCTGTGGCTCGGGTCCCTCAAGTCCAACATCGGCCACACCGGGGCGGCGGCCGGGGTGTCCGGCGTCATCAAGGTGATCACCGCGATGCGCGAGGGAGTGCTCCCGCGCACCCTGCACGTGGCGGAGCCCACCCCGCAGGTCGACTGGTCGTCGGGGGGCGTGGAACTCCTCACCGAGGCGCGGCCCTGGCCGGAGACCGGGCGCCCCCGCCGGGCCGGGGTGTCCGCGTTCGGAGCCAGCGGCACCAACGCCCACCTCATCGTCGAGGCCGCCCCGGACCGGCCCGCCCCCGAGGCGGAGCGCGCCGACCGCACGTCCGGACCCGCTGCGGGCAAGACCGGCAGGGAGAGCACGGCCCTGACCGCCCGGGGCGGGTCGGGCTCCCCCGCGCCGCTGCCGTGGACGCTGTCCGCGCAGAGCGAGGAGGGCCTCACCCGGCAGATCACCCGGCTGCGCGACCGGGTGCTGGCGGACCCCTCCCTCGACCCCGCCGACGTGGGCTGGTCCCTGGCCACCACCCGCACCGCGTTCCCCCACCGCGCGGCGGTCGTCGGCACCGACCGCACCGCGCTCCTGGCCCGGCTGGACGCGCTGGCCGGAGGGGTCCCGGACCCCGGGGCCGTACGGGGCCGGGCGGCGGAGGGCCGCACGGTCTTCGTCTACCCCGGCCAGGGGTCCCAGTGGCCCGCCATGGCCCGTGAACTCCTCCGCGACTCCCCGGTGTTCGCCGAGCGGATCGCCGCGTGCGAGCGGGCCCTCGCCCCCTACACCGACTGGTCCCTCACCGACACCCTGCTCCAACGCGCCGGAGCGCCGCCGCTGGACCGCCACGACGTCGTCCCGCAGGCGCTGTGGGCGGTCATGATCGCGCTCACCGCGCTGTGGGCCTCCCACGGTGTGCGCCCCGACGCCGTCGTCGGCCACTCCCAGGGCGAGGTGGCCGCCGCGCACGTCGCCGGGGCCCTGACCCTGGAGGAGTCCGCCAGGGTCATCGCCCTGCGCAGCCGCGCGGTACGCGACCTGGTCGGGAACGCGGCCATGGCCGTGGTCTCCCTCGGCGTCGACAGCGTCCGCGCCCGCCTCCCCGAGTTCGGCGACCTGCACG
Organism: Nocardiopsis sp. NPDC058631; assembly: GCF_042716955.1. Lineage (NCBI taxonomy): Bacteria > Bacillati > Actinomycetota > Actinomycetes > Streptosporangiales > Nocardiopsidaceae > Nocardiopsis > Nocardiopsis sp. NPDC058631. Next base: position 45,374 of record NZ_JBHXQY010000027.1, read on the forward strand.
TCGCCGTGGTCAACAGCCCCGGCACCACCGTCGTCGGCGGCGACCACGCCGCGATCGACCGCCTCGTGGCCGCCTACACCTCCGAGGGGGTCAGGGCCAGGGTGTTCTCCGCGAACGTGGCCTCGCACATCCCCGGTACCGAGCCCGTCAGGGAACGCCTGCTCGCGGACCTGGCCGACCTCGCCCCGACCGCGCCGAGCATCCCCGTCTACTCCCCGGTCACCGGCGGGGTCCTCGACCGGCCCATGGACGCCGCCTACTGGTACGCGGGCCTGAGCCGACCGGTCCTGTTCCAGAAGGCCACGGAGCTTCTCCTGGAGACCGGGCACACCGTCTTCGTCGAGGCCAGCGCCCACCCGGTGCTCACCCTCCCCGTCCAGGAGACCATCTCCTGGACCGGAACCGCTGCCGCCGCGGTACCCACCCTGCGCCGCGACGAGGGCGGGCTGGAACGCTTTTGCACCTCCCTCGCCCAGGCCCACGTCCACGGCGCCACCCCCGACTGGACGACCGTGTTCGGCGACGGCGCCCGGACCGTGGATCTGCCCACCTACCCGTTCCAGCGCCGGCGCCTGTGGATCACGGGCGGCCGCTCCGGCGACGTCACCTCGGCCGGCCTGGAGACCGAGGCGCACCCCCTCCTCGGAGCGGCGCTCCCCCTGGCCGACACCGGCGCCACCCTGTTCACGGGGCGGGTCTCCCTGACCACGCACCCCTGGCTGGCGGACCACGCGGCCGGCGACACCGTCCTGCTGCCGGGGACAGGGTTCCTCGAACTCGCGCTCAACGCGGGCGACCGCGTCGGCGCCCCCCACGTCGAGGAGCTCGTCGTCCAGGCACCCCTGGTCCTGCCCGCGCGGGGCGCCGTCCAGATCCAGGTCACCGTCGACCCCGCCGACGGGCAGGGCCGGCGCGCGCTCACCGTCCACTCACGCGCCGCCAGCGCCCCCGGGTCCCCTGACCTCGGAGAACGCCCCTGGGTCCGCAACGCGACGGGCACGGTGGCCCCCGAACCCGCTCGGGAGGACCGCGACCTGGCCTCCTGGCCGCCGCCCGGCGCCCACCCCGTTCCCACCGACGACCTGTACGCACGCCTGGAGGAGATCGGCTACACCTACGGTCCCGTCTTCCGGGGGCTCACCGCGGCCTGGCTCGTCGGCGACGAGGTCTACGCCGAGGTCGAACTGCCCGAGGCGCGGCGTGCCGACGCCGAGCGGTTCGGACTCCACCCCGCGCTCTCCGACGCCGCCCAGCACGCCATCGGATGCGCGCCCTGGATGCCGCGCGACGGGGTGCGCCTGCCCTTCTCCTGGAACGGCGTCAGCCTGCACGCCGCGGGGGCCGCCCGCCTGCGCGTCCATGTGCGCCCCACCGGCGACGGCGAGGTGTCCCTCCTGCTCGCCGACGCGACCGGGTCCCCGGTCGCCACCGTGGACTCCCTGGTCCTGCGCGCCCCCGGCGGGGCGGTCGGCGACGACGGGGGCACGGCCGCCCGGGGCGGCTCCGACGACCTGTTCCACGTGGAGTGGGCCGAGGTTCCCGCGGGCGGCGCCGCCGAACCCCAGGTGTGGGCCGTCCTCGGCGAGGACCTCCTCGACAGCGCCTCCGCCCTGACCGCCTCCGGGCACGTCGTGCGCTCCTACCCCGACGCGCGTGCGCTGGCCCGGGCCCTGGACACGGGGGCCCCCGCCCCCGACCACGTCCTGCTGCCGAGACTGGACACCCCGCTCACACCCGGGCCCCGCGACGTCCGGGCCGCCCTCGCCGACGTGGTCGCCCAGGCCCAGAGCCTCCTGGCCGACGAACGGACCACCGACGCCCGCCAGGTCCTGCTCACGCACCGCGCCGTCGCCACCGGACCCGCCGAGGACGTGCCCGACCTGGTGCACGCCCCCCTGTGGGGGTTCGTGCGCGCGGCCGAGCGCGAGCACCCCGGCAGGTTCGCGATCGTCGACACCGACGACCCCGGGCGCACCGCACCGCTGCTCGTCGCCGCGCTGACCGGCGGCGAGCACCAGCTCGCGCTGCGGGACGGCGTCCCCCTCGGGCCGCGCCTGGCACGCACGGCCCGCGACGGGCGGCCCGCGGCACCCGGATCGTTCGGAGACGGCACCGTCCTCGTCACCGGGGCCACCGGGACCCTCGGCGGGGAGGTCGCCCGCCACCTCGTCGACCGCCACGGAGTCCGCGACCTCCTCCTGGTCAGCCGCAGCGGACCGGACGCCGAGGGGGCGGCCGAACTGGAGGCCTCCCTCGTGGAGCGGGGCGCGGCCGTCACCCTGGCCGCCTGCGACACCTCCGACCGCGGACAGCTCGCGCACCTCCTCTCCGGGCACAGGATCACGGCCGTCGTGCACGTGGCCGCCGCGCTGGACGACGGTCTGCTCACCTCCGTCACCCCCGAGGGCATCGACCACGTCCTGCGCCCCAAGGTCGACGCCGCCTGGCACCTGCACGAACTCACCGGGGACCTGTCGGCGTTCGTCCTGTTCTCGTCCGCCGCGGGCACCCTCGGCAGCCCGGGGCAGACCGACTACAGCGCCGCCAACGCGTTCGTGGACATGCTCGCCCACCACCGCCGCGCCCACGGCCTGCCCGCGGTGTCGCTGTCGTGGGGAATGTGGGCCCAGCGCGGCGCGACCACCGCAGCCCTCGACGAGGGGGACATCAGCCGCTACGCCCGCCTCGGGCTGGCCGGGCCGGTCGGCACCGCCCACGGGCTGACCCTGTTCGACGACGCGCTCGCCTCCGGGCTCCCGCACCTGCTGCCGGTGCCCATGGACCTGGCCGGAGCCCGGGCCCGGGCGGCCAGGACGGGAGAGGTCTCCACCATGCTGCGGGGCCTGGTCCGGCCGCCACGCCGTCGGGCCGGAACCCCGGGACCCGCCGCCGGCGACCTCCGGGGGGCCCTGGACCGCGCCCCCGCCGACCGGCGCGACGCACTGCTCCTGTCGTTCGTCCTGGAGCGCACCGCCGACGTGCTGGGCCACACGGGCACGGACGGGCTCGACGCGGGGGCGCCGTTCCTGGAGATGGGCTTCGACTCGCTCACCGCCGTGGAACTGCGCAACCAGCTGGGCGCCGCCACCGGGCTGCGGATGCCGGCCGGGCTCGCCTTCGCCCACCCCACCCCGAGGGCCCTGGCCTCCTTCCTGGGCGCCGAACTGGGAACGGGAACCGACGACGCGACCGCCACGGGCGCTCCCGGCAGGAGGACGAACGCCAACGACGGGCTGGTCGACCTGTTCGTGGACGCGTGCCGTCAGCGCCGGATCTCGGAGGGGCTGGACGTGCTCTGGGCGGCCTCCCGGATGCGGCCGGTGTTCACCGGGGTCCACGACGCCGGGGTCCGGCGCCCCCCGGTCCGCCTCTCACGGGAGGGCGCCGCGACACGGCTGATCTGCCTGCCGTCGGTCCTGATGATCTCCGGGGTCCAGGAGTACGCCCGCTTCGCCAAGGGCGTGCGGGGGCTGCGCGAGGTGGACGTGCTCCACCAGCCCGGGTTCGCCGACGGCGAACCCCTTCCGGTCGACATCGACGCCGTCGCCGAGGTCCTGGCCGACGAAGTGGCCGCGTGTGCGGCCGGCCGTCCCTACGTCCTGGTCAGCCGGTCCTCGGGCGGCTGGGTCGCGCACGCCGTGCTGGAACGGCTCGAACACCTCCAGGCCGGGGGAGGGGCGGGGGCTCCCGAGCTGGCCGTCATGATGGACACCCCCGACCCGCACAACCTGGAGCTGTCGGGCCTGGCCACCATCGAGGCGGGCGTGGTCGAACGCGGCGAGACGATCGGCATCATGGACGGCGTCCGCCTGACCGCGATGGGCGCCTACCTGCGGCTCTTCCGTGACTGGAAGCCGGGCACGGTCACCACGCCCGCGCTCCAGATGCGTCCGCAGGAGCCCACGCTCGACCGCGACGGCAAGGAACTGGAGCCCTTCACGTGGGCCGCCCGGCACGAGGTGCTGCGTGTGCCCGGCGACCACTTCACCATGCTGGAGGGGCACGTGGACGTCGTGGGCCGGGCCCTGCACGACTGGCTGGTCGCCCACGACCTGTAGCGGCCTCGTCCCCTCCGCCTCCACCACGCCCCCACCACGCCCCGCACGGACCGTCTCCGCGCGGGGCGCGGAGGGCTGCGGTGGGGTGCGGTGGGGCGCGGGCCCCAACGCCACCGGAACAGAACCGGCCCCGGCGGCGTTGAGTCCGACGTGCCAGGCGACCCCGCACCCACGGTTCGGGGCGCCCGGTTCCCGCCGGCGCGCCTCCCGGTGTCCGACTCCGTGTCGAAAACCGGTTGCCGACCCTTCTACCCTTGACTACTGATGAGCACGACCACGCCCACACCCACCGCGGACGCCCTCCGATCCCGCCTCCGCGACCTCATGCCCGCGGACCGGCACCGGCTCCGTCGGCGTATCGACGGACTCGCCAAGATCAGTGACGAGCGCCGCAACGCCTCCGCCGCCACCCAGATCGCCAGGGACGTCGACGAGGCGGTCCTGCGCGTCGACCTGCGCCGCGAGGCCGTCCCCGAGCTCACCTACCCCGAGTCGCTCCCGGTCAGCGCCCGGCGCGAGGACATCGCCGAGGCCATCCGGGACCACCAGGTCGTCATCGTGGCCGGTGAGACCGGCTCCGGAAAGACCACCCAGCTGCCCAAGATCTGCCTGGAGCTGGGGCGCGGTGTCATGGGCACCATCGGGCACACCCAGCCCCGCCGCCTGGCCGCGCGCACGGTCGCCGAGCGCATCGCCGAGGAGATCGGCACCCCGCTGGGCGAGACCGTCGGCTACAAGGTGCGCTTCACCGACTCCTCCAGCGGCAGCACCCTGGTCAAGCTGATGACCGACGGCATCCTGCTGGCCGAGATCCAGCACGACCGGATGCTGCGCCAGTACGACACCCTCATCATCGACGAGGCCCACGAGCGCAGCCTCAACGTCGACTTCCTCCTCGGCTACCTCAAACAGCTGCTGCCCAGGCGCCCCGACCTCAAGGTCGTCATCACCTCGGCGACCATCGACCCCGAGCGCTTCTCCCGCCACTTCGACGACGCCCCCATCATCGAGGTGTCCGGCCGCACCTATCCCGTCGAGGTCCGCTACCGGCCCATCTCCGAGGAGATCCTCGACCCCGAGGAGAAGCACCGGGGGCCCGGCACCGACCGCGACCAGACCCAGGCCATCCTGGACGCCGTGGACGAGCTCTCCCACGAGCCGCCCGGCGACGTGCTGGTCTTCCTCAGCGGCGAGCGCGAGATCCGCGACACCGCCGAGGCCCTGGAGAAGAAGAAGCTCCGGGGCACCGAGATCCTCCCGCTCTACGCGCGCCTGTCGGTCTCCGAGCAAAGACGCGTGTGGTCCTCCCACAGCGGGCGCCGCGTGGTCCTGGCCACCAACGTCGCCGAGACCTCCCTGACGGTCCCCGGCATCAAGTACGTCATCGACCCCGGCACCGCCCGCATCTCCCGGTACTCCCACCGCACCAAGGTGCAGCGCCTGCCCATCGAGGCGGTCTCCCAGGCCTCCGCCAACCAGCGCAAGGGCCGCTGCGGGCGCGTCTCCGAGGGCATCTGCATCCGGCTGTACTCCGAAGAGGACTTCCTGTCCCGCCCGGAGTACACCGACCCCGAGATCCTGCGCACCAACCTGGCCTCGGTCATCCTCCAGATGGCCTCCCTGGGCCTGGGCGACGTGGCGGCCTTCCCGTTCGTGGACGGTCCCGACCACCGCCAGATCAAGGACGGCGTCAACCTCCTCATGGAGCTCGGCGCCCTGCACCCCGAGGCCGAGACCGACTCCGGCAAGGGGGGCGGCAAGCGCCGCCTCACCCAGACCGGTCGGCGCCTCGCCCAGCTGCCCATCGACCCCCGCCTGGGCCGCATGGTCCTGGAGGCCGAGGAGCGCGACTGCCTCGCCGAGGTCATGGTCATCACCTCGGCCCTGTCCATCCAGGACCCGCGCGAGCGCCCCACCGACAAACAGCAGCAGGCCCAGCAGTTCCACGCCCGGTTCACCGACAAGGAGTCGGACTTCCTGGCGTTCCTCAACCTGTGGAACCACCTGCGCGACCGCCAGCACGAGCTGTCCGGCAACCAGTTCCGCAGGCTGTGCCGCGAGGAGTTCCTCAACTACCTGCGCGTGCGCGAGTGGCAGGACATCCACTCCCAGCTCAAACAGGTCCTGCGCACCATGGGCATCGAGGTGCCGCCGCTGCGCGAGGAGGCCGCCGACCCGCGCGGCGTCCACATGTCGCTGCTGGCCGGACTCCTCTCCCACGTGGGCCTCAAGGACCCCGAGAAGCACGAGTACCTGGGCGGGCGCGGAGCGCGCTTCGCCGTCTTCCCCGGCTCGGCCCTGTTCAAGAAGCAGCCGCGCTTCGTCATGGTCGGCGAGCTCGTGGAGACGTCCAAGCTGTGGGGCCGCATGGTCGCGCGGATCGAACCGGAGTGGGCCGAGGAGCTCGCCGGGGACATCGTCAAGCGCAACTACAGCGAACCCCACTGGGAGCGCAAGCGCGGCGCCGTCATGGCGTTCGAGCGGGTCACCCTCTACGGGGTGCCCATCGTCGTGCAGCGCAAGGTGTCCTACGGCAGGATCGACCCGGAGCTGTCCCGGGAGCTGTTCATCCGCCGCGCCCTGGTCGAGGGCGACTGGGAGACCCGGCACCACTTCTTCCACGACAACCGCAAGCTCCTCGACGAGGTCGAGGACCTCGAACACCGTGCCCGCCGCCGCGACATCGTCGTGGACGACGAGACGCTGTTCAACTTCTACGACCGCCGCGTCCCCGACGACATCGTGTCGGCCGCGCACTTCGACGCCTGGTGGAAGAAGGCCCGCCGCACCGAGCCCGCGCTCCTGGACTTCACCCGCGAGGAGCTCATCAACGACGGCGTCGACGTGGTCAGCGAGGACGACTACCCCGACGTGTGGCGCCAGGGCGCGTTCACGTTCGCGCTCACCTACCAGTTCGAGCCGGGCAGCGCCGCCGACGGTGTCACCGCGCACATCCCGCTGAAGTTCCTCAACCAGGTGGAGAGCACCGGTTTCGACTGGCAGATCCCGGGGCTGCGCGACGAACTCGTCACGGCGCTGATCCGCTCGCTGCCCAAACCGCAGCGGCGCTTCTTCGTACCGGTCCCCGACAACGCCGCCCAGGCGCGCGCCGGCCTCACCCCCTACGAGGGGACGCTGGCCGGGGCCCTGGCCGCCGAACTCACCCGCATGGCCCAGCCCAGGGGCGGGGACCGCATCCCCGAGAGCGCCTTCGAGCTGGACCGGGTGCCCGACCACCTGCGCATCACCTTCCGCGCCGTGGACGACCGCAACCGGACCCTGGCCGAGTCCAAGGACCTGGAGCAGCTCCGCGCCAAGCTCAAACCCCGCCTGCGCGAGGCCATCTCGGCGGAGGCCAAGGGCGTCGAGAAGAAGGGCATCACCTCCTGGGACTTCGGTCCGCTGGAGCAGACCCTGGAGCGCAAGGCGCTCGGCCCCAAGGTCAAGGGCTACCCGGCCCTGGTGGACGAGGGCGACAGCATCGCGGTGCGTATCTTCGACACCCGGTCCGAGCAGCGCGCCGCCATGTGGGCCGGGACCCGGCGCCTGCTCATGCTCACGATCCCCTCGCCGGCCCTCTCGGTCAGCAAGGGCCTCAACAACCCCGACAAGCTCGCCCTGGCCGACAACCCGCACGGATCGGTGAAGGCGATGCTCGCCGACGCCGAGTCGGCCGCCGTCGACCACCTGCTCGCCCGCGAGGGAGGGCCGGTCTGGGACGCCCCCGAGTTCGCGGCGCTCGCCGACCGGGTGCGCGCCGACCTCGGCGACACCCTCGCCGAGACCCTGGACAAGGTCGCCCGGGTGCTGGTGCTGTGGCGCAAGGTCTCCAAGAAGGTCAAGGGCACCACGTCCCTGGCCGTCCTGCCCTCGCTCAACGACGTGCAGGGGCAGCTCGGCGCCCTGGTGGGGGACGGCTTCGTGACCGCCACCGGTCTGTCGCGCCTGGACGACCTGCACCGCTACCTGCGGGGGATCGAGTACCGGCTGGGCAAGCTGCCGGAGAACCCCCGCCGCGACCAGGTGAACATGTCCAGGACCGAGCAGATGCGCCAGGCCGTCGTGAGGGTCACCGGGACCCTGCCCCCGGGGCGGGCCGCCGACCCGGACGTGGTGGAGCTGCGCTGGATGCTGGAGGAGTACCGGGTGAGCCTGTTCGCGCAGGAGCTGCGCACCGCCTACCCGGTCTCCGACAAGCGCATCATGAAGGCACTGGAGGCCGTCAAGGCCGCCGGGAAGTAGGCCCCGGGGCCGTGGCGGCCCCCGCCGCCGCCGGGTCGCCCTGCTGCGCGGTGTCTAGTCGCGGCGGAAGAGGAAGAGCCCGTACAGCGCCTCGGGGTCCTTCCACTGGGCCCGCAGGTGGAAACCGTGCGCTCCTGCTTCGCGGGCCAGCTGCCGGTCGTCGAACTTCGCCGAGTAGCCGACGTTGAGGAACTGCCCGCGCGGCAGGCGCAGTGTGATTCCGAGTCCCGGTATGGGCACCTCCTGGTCGGTTCGGGCGCGAAGACGTCCCTCCACGGTGGAGGTGTCCGCGTTGTAGCGGGCCTCCGGGACGAAGTCGTCGAGCACGAAGTCGGCGCCGTAGCGGTGGTTGAGCTGGGTGAGGTAGTTGAGCCGGAAGTCGGCGAAGGCCGAGTGTCCGGCGGGATCGTTGTAGCAGGTCTCCAGGGCCTCGCGGCTCTTGTCCAGGTCGGCGGAGACCAGGAAGCTCTCGCCCGGGCCCAGGCTGCGGGCGATCTCGCCGAGCAGCCCGTCACGCTCCTCGCGTGTGGTGTTGCCGAAGCTGCTGCCGAGGAAGACGACGGCGAGCGGCCCACCGGGGTGGGTGCGTAGCCAGTCGAGACCGGCTTCGTAGCGTCCCCACAGGCCCGTGACCTCAAGATCGTCCAGTTCCGAGCACAGCGCGGCGCCGCTGGAGAGCAGCATGCTCCGGTCGACGTCGATCGGAAGGTAGGTGGTCTCACGCAGGCGCAGACAGCTCTCCAGCAGCAGCCGTGTCTTCTTCGCGCTTCCGCTGCCCAGTTCCGCGAGCCGCCCGCAGGCGAGCAGCTCGGCCATCTCCGGGGAGTGGCGCTCCAGCAGGTCGCGTTCGACGCGGGTCAGGTAGTACGTGGGCAGCTCGGTGATCTGTTCGAACAGTTGGGAGCCGACCGCGTCGTAGCCGAGCCAGGGCGGCAGCCGGGGCGGCTCCTGCTGGAGGCAGTCGCGCACGACCGTCTCCTCCGGCACCGCGTCGCCCCTGTCGGCGACCTGGAGGACGTCGGCCCGCGCCGCTGGTTCAGGTGCTCTCATGGTCTTCTCCCGTCCATCCCGCTGCGGAAACTCGACTCGCCGCGATTCCAGTGGCGCAACAGGCGCTCCTCCAACCGGGCGGCCAGGAACGTGCTGCCGCGGATTCCGAACACGACGTCGGGGGCCAGCTCGGGTTCGGCGCTCAGCAGCGGCACGATGACCTCGCGCCGGACGAGCTGCTCGTGCACCGCGTCGGCCTCGACATGCTCGGCGTAGAACCGGATGGCGGCCGGGCCGCAGCCCAGCCTCCGCATGGCTTTGACCAGCCGGTCCGAGCCGGGGGAGGAGGTGAGCTCGACGGTGGCGAACTGCCCGATCAGCGCCCCGCGCAACCCGCGGTGCAGCCCGCACAGCGACATGAAGTTGACCTCGGCCAGCATCTCGGCGGGAGCGGAGTCGAGGTAGGCGCCGTAGGCCTCACAGAGGCCGAGCTCGGCCATCATGTCGGCGAAGAGCTTGGAGTGCGCCCGCTCGGGGTCTCCGGCGCCGTACTCGTCGTGCTGCACCGTCACGAGGGCGGCTTTGGGCGGACCGTCCAGGCGCGGGATGACGAAGGTCTGCGGGTCGGCCTCCTTCAGGTGGTAGAGCGAGCGGAGCGCGACGTACTCGCGCAGTTGCCACAGCTCCCCCTGGCGGCGCAGGTGGTGGGAGACGCCGAACGCGTCGACGTGTTCGACGAGGAGTTCACCGAGCTCGCTCTCGACGTCCGCGCCGGCGGGCACGTCGGCTCTGAGCGCGCCGAGGAAGGCACCTTCCAGCTCGGCGCGGATCGTCAGCAGTGCCGGGTCCCATTCGAGGTCGGCGTCGACTCCGTCGAACCCGCGGTAGTGGGGTTCGTAGCAGCAGTAGAGGGCCAGTTGGAGGTCCTCGCCGTAGGGCGGGGACCCGTCCACGGCGGGAGACTCGGGCCGGTTTCCGCGCAGTGCGGACAGAACCGCCTCGGAGATCGGGCCGCGGGGGGCGGGAAGCGTCGGTGCTTTAGGCATCGTCGCGGTCATGGGCCGTACTCCTTGCCCTCTTTGTCGCGTACACGTCGACGGTGGCTGGTGTCGCAGAACGGGCGGCGCCGGCTGCGGCCGCACACGCACAGCGCGGTGACCGCCCGGTCGCTGTGCACGCGCGTTCCGTCGGGCATCTCCACGTCGATCGGGCCGTAGACGAGGATGGGGCCCTCGTCGGTGACGATGACCCGGCGACGGGCCTCAGCCATGGTGCGCCTCGATGACCACGAGTTCCTCCTTCACCTGATCGGGGCCGAGCAGCCCGCGGGCGCGCAGCGCCGGAGCACGCGCCCGCAGCACCGGCCCGAACGGGATGTGGGCCCTCGCGAGGACCTCGGCCACCAGCCCGGCCTCCTTGAGCTGGTCCAACGTGGTCTGCTCGTCGGCGAGCCCGGACTGCACGAGCAGGAGCGCGCCGTCCTCGCTGATCACCGAGGGCGCCCCCGCGCAGATGCGGTCCAACAGGAGCCGCCCGTCCGGTCCCGCGTCCCAGCACCTCGCCATCCGGTGGCGGGGCGGCAGCAGACCGTCGGCAGGCATGTAGGGCGGGTTGGCGAGCACGAGGTCGAAGCGGCGCGGGGCCACGGGAGCGAACAGGTCGCCGCGCCGGACCGTCGCCGGGACCCCGTGCAACCGGCTGTTGAGCCAGCTCGCCATCACTGAGCGTCGCGACAGGTCGATCGCGGTGAGGCTGGCAGCGCCGGCCCTGAAGGCCTCGATGCCCAGCGCCCCGGTACCCGAACCGACGTCGAGGACTGAGCGGCCGGTGATCCGGCCGCGTCGGCGCAGCACGGCACGGAGCAACGAGGTGTCCTCCTGCGCCCGGTAAACGCCTGGTGGCCTCACTAGTAGCATGCGGGCACCACTACCCGGTCTTCGAGCCGTCCAACCACTGCACCGAGCCTTGCGGGTCATAGCCGGTGACCTGGGGTGATCGCCGGTGAGGGGGCCACCCGTGCCACACGGGGGCGCCCCTGCCGCCACGGGTGGACGGCCGGCCAGTAGCCTGGGGCACGCGCGCAGTGGTTTATACCACTGGGGTGCTGACACACAGCTACGAGGCAAACGAGGTTCCTGGTGGGCGACTCGGTCGGCGACTCGACGAACAACCGGCGGCTCCTGTTCGTGGGGACCTACACCCCCGACTCCGACCCGCCCGGCGGGGGCGAGGGGATCTACCGGGTCCGGTTCGACCCCGAGACCGGCGCGATGGCCCACGGCGGCGTCGCCGCCCGCACCCCCGGCCCGTCGTTCCTGGCCTTCCACGCGGACCCGCCCACGGTGTACGCGGTCAACGAGCGGGCCGAGGGCACGCTGACCGCCTTCCGGGTCGACGGCGACGCGGAACTCGCCGAGTTGGGCTCGGTCCCCACCGGCGGCGGCTCACCCTGCCACGTGCTGGACCTCGGCTCCTCCGTGGGCGTGGCCAACTACGCCAACGGGACCGCGACGGTGTTCCCGCTGGGCGCGGACGGCGCACCGCAGGCGGGCGGTCGCGGGTTCCCGAACACGGGGAGCGGCCCGGTCACCGACCGCCAGGAGGGCCCGCACGCGCACAGCCTCGTTGTCGCGCCCGACGGGGAGAGCCTGCTCGTCGTGGACCTGGGCACCGACGAACTGCGCGTCCACCGGGCGGGCGAACCGGTGGGGGCCATCGCCCTGCCGCCGGGCACCGGCCCGCGCCACGCGGCCGTGTCGGGGGAGTACGTGTACGTGGCCGGTGAACTGGACTCGCGCGCGCACGTCCTGCGCTGGGACGCCGAGGCGGGCACCGCCGAGCATGTGGGCTCGGTCCACGCCACCGGCGAGGAGGCGGTCGGGAAGAACTTCCCCGGTGAGATCGCCGCCCACGACGGCCACGTGTACGTGTCCAACCGGGGCGCGGACGCGGTCTCCACCCTCGCCGTCCGCGACGGCGGCGCCCGCCTGGAGCACGTCGCCAACACGGCCGTCGGGGCCTGGCCGCGCAACTTCACCGTGGTCCGGGGCCACCGCGACGAGCCCGACCACCTGGTGGTCGCGGCCCAGAACGGCGACTCACTGGCGTCCCTGCGCATCGACCCCGGCACCGGGATCCCGGCGGACACCGGCCACCGCCTGGAGATCCCCGTCCCGGTGTGCGTGCTCCCGGTGCCGATCAACCGCATCCGTCGGGCCGGGACGGCCACGGAGTAGCCCGGCCCGCGAAGTCAGCGGTCGTGCACGTTGGCCCGGGAGGTCGACCGGTCAGCGCCCCCGCCGGCTCGGCCACCATCCCATCCGGTGTGACCGGTTCAGCGACCCCCGCCCCGGAGTCATTCTCGACCGCTCTGGTGACTCCAGGGGTGGGGTCGTGTTGGGCAAACACCGGTGTTCCCGAAGCGTTGTGATCCTGTCCCCGCCCGGCTTCGGGGTGCTGTTCCTGAAGCGCGCCTCCGATGAGTTCGAGAGAGAACAGGCGCAGGTGGTCAGGAGCTGATCACGGACAGGGGGTTCAGCCCAGAGCGAGCTCCGCGCGGCCGGGGCCTTGGCGGCAACCGCCTCGGCGAGCTGTGCCGGGGACGGGGGACCGTGACCGGCGGCCTGCTCGGCTGCACCTTTTCGATTTCCTTCGCCAGGTCCCCAGGACTGTCACCGCTGAGCATCACCATGCTGCGGGTGTGCGCGGCCCAGTACTGGCCCGTCGACTTTCCGTGCCAGATGGTCCATCCCCGCCGCCGGTAGGTGGCCCGGAGGCGGTCGACTTCCTGGACCACCGGGGCTTTCAGCGTTTCGAGAGTCAGAGAGACGGTCACGACTCGCCACCTTCCCGCCCCGACTGGGTGCTACCGGTACTCAGGACGGTGAGCGTCCTCCTGAGTTCGTCCGCTCCGGCGGTCACGACCAGCTCGGGCTGGCCGCTGGCGCCGGTCAGGGTGCTGGTCGCGGTGAAGCAGGGTCGTCCAAGGTCGTTGTGCAGTTCGCAGATGAGGAAGTCGGGGAACTCCTCGCGCAGGTCCAGAACCGTCTGGCTCGGCCGCAGGTGGTAGCCCGTCATGGTGGTCACCGACCCTTTCGCGGGTTCGGGACTACCGGGGCCGGAGGCTGGGGGAGCTCCCAGCGCAGCTCGAAGAACATGCCGGGTCCTCGGCCGGACTGGAAACGTCCCCAGCGGGAAGCGAACGCGTTCACCAACACCAGCCCCCGACCGCCCTCGGCGGTGGCGTCCGGGGTGACGACGCGGAGAGAAGGGGCACGGCCGTGTGCGTCGCGGACCTCCACTCGCAGCCATCCGTGGAAGAAGAACGCCCGCACGTGGAAGTCTCCGCGTGCCTTGGTGTCGCCGGGTGCGTGCACCACGTTGTTGGTGGCGAGCTCCGAGAGCAGGAGCAGCGCGGTCCGGACGATCTTTTCGGGTGCGTCCGCCATGGCCAGACGGCGGTCAAGCCAGTCGCGGGCGTCCTTGACGCTCTCGGGGCGTCCGGTGAACCGGAACGAGCAGCGCCGCAGCGGCAGCCGTCGACGCCGTCCGGAAAGGGAAACGGTACGGTTGGGCATGAGTCCTCACCTGTCTGTTCAGGTTGTGGGCTAAGGCCCCGGTTTCGGTGTTGACGCACCGTCCGGGGCCGTTTGCTTGCGAGCCAGTGAATTCTCTGGCTCCTTTGGCCACAGTGCCACTAGGAACGTCTGAACACCATCTACGGCCATCAGAAGTAGGTTTCTGTGGAAAAGCGTGATACGCCGTAGCCAGATGTGGTGGACTGTAGCCATGGAGAATGATTTCAAAGTCGCAGAGAAAGCGGCGCTTGTGCATTTTGGCGATGAGTTGCAGCGTTTGCGCCATTTGGCAGATATGTCCCAGCGGGAGCTGGCCAAGGCGACACTCATCTCACACCAGATGGTGGGCGCGATCGAACGAGCGGATAGGGCGCCGCGCAAGAGCTTCGCGGAACGGGCGGACAAGGTACTCAAAGCGGGCGGCGCATTAGCTAAGCTCTGGCCTGGTTCCAAGGACGGATCGCCTCGGTGGTTCAGGCCCTTTGTCGAGCTGGAAGCCGATGCCAAGGCCGTTCACTACTATGAGACCCAAGCGGTGCCTGGACCTTTCCAGACAAGGGAGTACGCTCACGCTGTTCTTAGTTCGAGCTGGCCGCCTAGTAGTGAGCAGAAGGTCGGACGTCTGCTCGAAGCGAGGATGGCTCGCCAAGAACTCCTGAAGCGTGACCCTCTACCATCACTTTGGGTGGTCATCGACGAGGGGGTGCTCAGGCGGCCGATCGGCTCGCGAGAGATCATGTTGGCCCAGCTTGATCGCTTGCTGACCTTGGCTGCTGAGCCCTTCGTTCGTTTGCAGGTCATGTCCTTCGCGAAGGGTGTGCATGCCGCTATGGACGGAGCTTTCACGTTGCTGGGTATGCCCAATGGGCAGCGCCTCGCCTACGCGGAGATGCCCGGAAGCGGGCATGTGGTCAGTGATGCTGACGAAGTGGAAGAATGTGCCCAGAGGTTCGGGGCGCTGCAATCACTTTCGTTGTCTCCGGACGAGTCCGCTGACTTCATCTCCCGCTACAAGGAGGCACACAGCCATGGGATTGACCCCTTCTGACTGGCGCAAGTCCAGCTACAGCGGCAACCAGGGAGGGAACTGCGTCGAGGTCGCGGACACCCCTTCCCGGGTCCACGTCAGAGACACCCAGAACCGCCCCCTCGGCCACCTCACCTTCTCCACCTCGGACTGGAGTGCGCTTCTCTCCTCAGTACGCTCCTCCCTTCGTGAGGGCAACACCGCCGACTAGTTCCGGCCGTGGTGGCCACGGCCTTCGGGAACGCCCAAACCACGGGCTTTCGACACCGGCAGCTGGCAGAATCTGGACGACATGGACATGTCTCCCGTGATGTGTGACGCCAGTGACGAAAAGTGACCCATGAGCGTCCCTGAAGGTCGTTCCCCCCACCCCTCAGGTCTCCCTTTCTCCGGCTCCTCCCCGTCCACCTCCCAGCCCACCGGCCCGGAGTGGGAGCTCACCGAGAACCCCCGTCCCCCGGGGCCCCTCCTCGAATCCGGCCTTTCCCGGAGAAACAACCAACCACCCCCACCATGGCTGTCGAAAGACAGGAAAACAACGGAATAGCGGAAAACCGGGATATTTGACAGGGGAACACGAGTTCTCTTTCCACTGCGAGGTCACGGCCCTGCGCTAGCGTTACCCTTGGCATTCGGGAAAGGGATTCCCCAGGGGTGCGGCGGCTGGAAACCGGCTGGGGCCGGCCTTCATTTATCCGTTGTTTTGCGCATGTGGGGGTTTGAATCGTGGCAGAGGTATCAACGGCGCCCGAGGTGCGCGACGAGCACGCGGACCAGGGGGAGACATCCCGGGGTTCGATCATCGTCAACTGGCTGACGTCGACCGACCACAAGGTCATCGGGTACATGTACCTGATCACCTCGTTCGCGTTCTTCCTCTTCGGCGGTGTCCTCGCGCTCCTCATCCGCGCCGAACTGTTCTCCCCCGGGAGGCAGATCATCTCGAATGAGGGCTACAACCAGCTGTTCACGATGCACGGCACGATCATGCTGCTGCTGTTCGCCACCCCGCTGTTCGTCGGGTTCGGCAACGTCATCATGCCTTTGCAGATCGGCGCCCCCGACGTCGCCTTTCCCCGGATGAACCTGCTCGGGTACTACCTCTTCCTCTTCGGCGGCCTCATCGTGCTGGGCGGGTTCATGACCCCGGCCGGCGCGGCCAGTTTCGGCTGGTTCGCGTACACGCCGCTCTCCGACGCGGTCCGATCACCGGGGATCGGCGGCAACCTGTGGATTTTGGGCCTGACCGTCTCCGGTCTGGGCACCATCCTCAGCGGTGTCAACTTCATCACCACCGCCCTGTGCATGCGCGCACCCGGCATGACGATGTTCCGCATGCCGATCTTCACCTGGAACATCGTCCTCACCAGCGTGCTGGTGCTCATCGCGTTCCCGGTCCTGACCGCCGCCCTGATCGCCCTGGGCGCCGACCGCATGATCGGCACACAGGTCTTCGCCGCCGAACACGGGGGAGCGATCCTGTGGCAGCACCTGTTCTGGTTCTTCGGGCACCCCGAGGTGTACATCATCGCCCTGCCGTTCTTCGGCATCGTGACCGAGATCCTGCCGGTGTTCAGCCGCAAGCCGATCTTCGGCTACAAGAGCCTCGTGGCCGCGACCATCGCCATCACCGGTCTGTCCGTGACGGTGTGGGCGCACCACATGTTCGCGACCGCTGCGGTGCTGCTGCCGTTCTTCTCGTTCATGAGCTTCCTCATCGCGGTGCCCACCGGGGTGAAGTTCTTCAACTGGATCGGCACGATGTGGCGGGGCCAGATCACCTTCGAGACCCCGATGCTGTTCAGCATCGGGTTCCTGGCCACCTTCCTCTTCGGCGGCCTGACCGGCGTGCTCATGGCCTCACCGCCGCTGGACTTCCACGTCACCGACTCCTACTTCGTGGTCGCCCACTTCCACTACGTGGTGTTCGGCACCGTGGTGTTCGCGATGTTCGCGGGCTTCTACTTCTGGTGGCCCAAGTTCACCGGCAAGATGCTCAACGAGAAGCTGGGCAAGGCCCACTTCTGGCTCCTGTTCCTCGGCTTCCACGGCACCTTCCTGGTGCAGCACTGGCTGGGCGCGGCCGGGTTCCCGCGCCGCTACGCCGACTACCTGCCCGGCGACGGGTTCACCGAACTGAACCAGATCTCCTCGGTCTCGTCGTTCGTCCTGGCCGCGTCGACGCTCTTCTTCCTCTGGAACATCTACATCACCGCGAGGAGGGCGCCACAGGTCATGGTGGACGACCCGTGGGGCTACGGCTGCTCGCTGGAGTGGGCGACCTCGTGCCCGCCGCCGCGGCACAACTTCGTGTCGCTGCCGCGCATCCGCTCGGAGCGTCCCGCGTTCGACCTGAACCACCCGCACGCCGCGGTTCCGGCGGGCACGGACCCCGAGAGGAACTGAACCCTCCCCCGCCGGGCGGGCCCTCCCCGCGAGGGCCCGCCCGAACACGAGCTCAAGGCCCGAGGTGCCCGCACGGCACCGAGGGCGACCGGTTCCGGATCGAAGGCGCATGGTCGTGAATCCATCCCCTGGCGACAACCCGCGGTGGCCGCTCCTGGAAGGCCGCGCCGGCGCGGTCTTCATCACGCTCCTGGCGGTGGCCACACTGATGATGCTGTGGACCTGGACGGACAACGCCGGCTTCGCGGTGGCCGCGCTCTGCACGGTGACCGGTGTGTTCGCGGCGGGGTTCGTGCGGGCCAGGACCGGCTGGGTCGAGCTGGTCGGCGGACCCCTGGACGGCGCGCGGATCCGCTCGGCCAGGGCCGCGCACCTCCAGGAGACGTGCCTGGTCCTGGCCGTCCCGGGCGGAGGACAGGCCCGCTACGGCCACGACGACGCCGGACGCCTGGTCTACCGGGGCCGCGCCGACAGCGACGACCGCTGAGGAACCGCGGCCCCACGGGTGAGGGCGGCGGCCCCCGGCTGCCCGCCCAGGAGCGCGAGAACCCCGCAGGGTGACCTCCGTCTCAGGACGACCTCCACAAGTCCGGGGCGCACGGAACTGTGCGCCCCGCCCTCCCGGCGGGACGCCCGCATCACGGACAATGGGTGGTGATCCACTCCCACCGCCTCCCCGAGGGGGAACGCCCATGCCCGTCACCGGGACGAAGAAGCACGTCCGCCACAGGGGTCTGACCGCCCGCGACCTCGCGCTGATCGCCGTGTTCGCCGGACTCATCGCCGCGCTCAGCGTCACCGTCGCCATCCCCCTCCCGGGATCGCCGGTACCCATCACCCTCCAGACCCTCGGCATCATGCTCGCGCCCAGCCTCCTGGGCTGGAAACGCGGCAGCCTCGCCGTCGCCACGTTCGTCGTGCTCGGCCTGGCCGGCCTGCCGCTGTTCTCCGGCGGCCGGGGCGGCGTCGCGGTCCTCGCCGGGCCCTCCGCCGGGTTCATCGTCAGCTGGGTGTTCGCGGCACTGGTCATCGGCCTGCTCACCGACCTCATGATCCGCCGGGGGAGCTACAGCTTCTGGGCCGGACTCGGCATCAACGCCGTAGGCGGCATCCTCGTCATCTACGCGATCGGCGTGCCGTGGATGGCCGTGTCCATGGGCGACGGCGTCCTCGCCGCGGGCTTCTCCATGGTGGCCTTCCTGCCGGGCGACATCGTCAAGGCCGTCGTCACCGCGCTCATCGCCACCACGGTCTTTCGCGCCTACCCCATCCCGCCCGCCGGGCGCCCGGTGACCGAGGACGGACCCCAAACCCCTGCGGCCCCCGAGGGCTCCCAGCGCCCCGAGCGCCCCACCGGGGCCGACGGCGGAACCGCCTGATGCTGCGCCTGCGGGGTGTCTCCCACTCCTACGACGACCGCGCCGTCCTGCGCGACGTCACCCTCGACCTCGCCGAGCACCGCATCGGCGTGATCGGGGCGAACGGATCGGGCAAGTCCACGCTCGCCCGCACCCTCAACGGCCTCGTCGTCCCCGACGAGGGCCGGGTGACGCTGGGGGAGTGGGACACCCGGCGCCACGCCAAGCACATCCGGCGCAGGGTCGGGTTCGTCTTCTCCGACGCCGCCAACCAGATCATCATGCCCACGGTCGCCGAGGACGTGGAGATCGGGCTGCGCTCCCTCAGGCTGGGGCGGGAGGAGACCGCCCGCCGGGTCGACGCCACCCTGGCCCGCTACGGCCTCGACGACCACCGCGACCACCCCGGGCACCTGCTCTCCGGCGGCCAGAAGCAACTCCTGGCCCTGGCGTCGGTCCTGGTCACCGAACCCGAGGTGCTGGTATGCGACGAGCCCACCACCCTGCTCGACCTGCGCAACACCCGCATGGTGCACCGCACCCTCGACGGCCTCGACCAGCAGGTGGTCCTGTTCACGCACGACCTCGACCTGCTCGACGGGTTCGACCGCGTCCTGGTCATGGACGAGGGGCGGGTGGCCTTCGACGGGGCGCCCGGCGACGCGGTGCCGTACTACCTCGCGCTCATGGACGGGGCCGACCGGGAGGCCGGGCTGTGAGCGTGGTCGGCCTGTTCGTCCCCGGCACCGGCCCGCTCTACCGGGTCCCGGCCGGGGCCAAGCTCCTCGGACTGCTGGTGGTCGGCGTCGGCCTCGTCGCCGCCGCCGACCACCGGATCGCGCTCGGCGCTCTGGCCGTCTCCCTCCTGCTCTACCCGGTGGTCGGTCTGGCCCCGGCCCGCGCCTGGGGGGTGCTGCGGGTCCTGTGGCCGTTCCTGCTGGCCATCGCCCTGTTCCAGATCCTGTTCGGGGAGTGGGAGACGGCCGTGCGCCTGTGCGCGCAGCTGGCCGCGCTCGTGCTGTTCGCCAACGTCGTCACGCTCACCACACGGGTGCGCGAGATGCTCGACCTCTTCGAGCGCATGGCCCGCCCGCTCCGGCACGTGGGCGTCAACCCCGACCGGGTCGCACTCGTCCTCGCGCTCACCATCCGCTCCATCCCCATGGTCGCCGCCGCCTGGCGGATGGCCCAGGAGGGCTACCGGGCGCGGGGCCTGTCCGGACGCCCCCACCTGCTGGTGGTCCCGGTGATCGTCCAGCTGCTGCGGATGGCCGACGCGACGGGGGAGGCGCTGGTCGCCCGCGGGATCGACGAGGACACGCGGACCTGACGGTTGCCGAGCGAACCGCACGCCACCGCCACATGACCAGATGTGAGCTCGTGGTACCGATTGGATATCGGATCGTCGCCGGTGGGGCCTCTGGGTGGATAATGACGGCTCAGTCCCCCTGTCGTGCCAACGAACCGGTGATAGCGTGCCCCGGCGTCCCCCCGCCGACCTCATCCGAACCTGGTCCGCCGCCACGACGGCGCTCTGCCTCGTCGCGCTCATGGCCCTCGCTGTCCCCGGCGCCACCTGGGCCGCCGGGGGCCTCTCCGCGCCGGATGCCGCCCTCGTGCGCACCCTGCTCGCGGACAGCGCCCTGCCCCTGGTGCCCTTCGCCCCCCTGACCGGGCCCGCCACCGGCGGCGACACCCTCAGCCCCGCCCAGCGCGACGAACTCACCGCGCGGATCGGGGACCTGGCCGACGAACACCCCGCGGACTTCGCGGTCGCCGTCCAGGACCTGCGCACCGGCGCCACCTTCAGCCACGCCGCACACGAGCAGTTCCCGACCGCGAGCGTGTCCAAGCTGACGATCCTCACCCTGCTGCTCCTGCGCGCGGAGGAGGAGGGGCGCGGACTCACCGCCTCCGAACAGGTGCAGGTGGAGGAGATGATCCGCTACAGCGACAACGACGTCACCGACGGCCTCTACGCCCGCATCGGCTTCACCGACGGGTTCACGAGCGGGGTCCGGGCCCTCGGGTTCACCAACACCGACCCCCACCCGCGCGGGGTGTGGGGCGCCACGATGACCACCGCCGCCGACCAGCTGAGGCTGCTGCGGGTCCTGTACGTCGACGAGGGGCACCTGGCGGCGGAGAACCGCGCCTACGTCCGCGAACTGATGGAGTCGGTCGCCCCCGAACAGGCCTGGGGGGTGTCGGCCTCGGCCGACCCGGGGGACACCGTCGGCCTCAAGAACGGCTGGACGCCCCGTGAGAGCAACGGTGGGCTGTGGAACGTCAACACCGTCGGCTACGTGAGCGGCCCCGGACACGAGTACCTCATCGCGGTCCTGTCCGACGGCCACCACGACCACGCCACCGGTGTGGCCCTGGTCGAGGAGCTGTGCGGGACGGTCACCGGGGCCATGGAGGCCGCGCGCGACGCAGACGACCCCGCGCACCCCGCCGCCGAGGACCCCGCCCGCTGACGGGGGCCGGACGCACGCGAGCCCCGCCCGTCCGGGCGGGGCTCGCGCCGTCACGGGCCGCGGTGGGGCGGCAGGCCCGCGCAACACGCCCTAGGCCCAATGCCGTTCGGTTAGCCGTCTGGTGGGCTTGGCAAGGCTTCGATCGTGATGTGGACGACTGTTCTGTGGGTGCGGTGGTCGATGT